>NZ_JONT01000007.1 GCF_000711975.1 Desulfofalx alkaliphila DSM 12257
TCCCGTGCAGTTATCTGTTACTGTCTGCCCTGAGGAAGTATAAATGTATTCACCTGTGGTTATACCAAAAGCTTGAAGTTGGCTTAATGTGTATTCCTTCAAGCCTCCGTACACTCCGTCACCGGCAACTGTGAACACTACCGGCTCTGACGAGGCCTCAGTTACTGTTACGGTGATGCTGTCGGTGAAATTGCCTTCGTTAGTAGTAACGGTAATGGTGGCAGTTCCGACACCAACGGCGGTGACCAGCCCATCTTCATTGACGGTGGCAACTGATTCATTATCGCTTGACCAAGTGACGCTCTTGTCTGCAGCATTTGACGGTTCTACTACAACATTTAGCTGAACTGTCTGGCCTTCCTCCAGTGCCTGATCGCCATCTGTAATACTAACTCCGGTGACGGGCACCGGGCGCTCCTCACCCACTACGATACGCACAAGTTTCCTTATAAAAAAGGGCTGGTTTTTAAATTCGGGCTCACCTTCAGGTTGCCCCATATATACACGAGGGTGCTCGTGGTCAAAATCAGCTTCTGTCAGTTCCCGGTCTTCCCACTCAATTTCTGATGGTTTTCCGGCGTAATTAGGCTCAAAAAGCGCAGCACGATACGCGGCAATCATCGGTCCCACTTGTACCCCATCATCTGTACTAAACTCAGGGTAGTAGTAGCGACCGTAAAGGTCATCGATGGTCCATGCCATACTTAGGCCGTCCGAGGCCGTAAACCTTATAGACCAATTCCCTTCCTTCAGGTTATCCTCACCGAGCAAGTCAATAAGATCCCATCCTCTAACTCTCCAGATTTTGTAAAAGTTCCAGTTGTTAACCGAAGAATAGTAGCGCTCAATAAAATCTTCGTTATCAAAGTCCAACCAATCGGATTGGTAAAGATACACATCCTCCTTTAGTCCCGTGCCGGTAATAACTAATTCCGGTTCAGCTTGAGCATCCGAGGGTGCCAACAGGCATAAAAAACCGGCAACCAGGAACACCCCCAGAAAAAGCGACAATGTTTTAAACCATCGCTTATTAATGGTGAGCATACTAATATCTCCTTTCATAAACTAATTAGAATTTTTTCATTCTTTATCAAAAACGTAGTTAAAATCTAACCACCCCCTTGCTTTTTTGGGACCATCATAGACATGTTATCTTGTGATCGTGATCTTACTTGTCTTAGCTTCATAATCCACCTGGGCCCCCAAACTCTCACTTACAAACCGCAGGGGGATAAATGTGCGCCCTGGAGGAATTGTTGTCGGAGCACACTCGATGGATTGCTGTACACCATCGACCTGAACATTATTGGAACCTATAATAAGAACTATTACTTTGCCGCCATCGACAATGGTTATCCGGTTAGTTTGAGCATCCCAATCAACTTCAGCTCCTAAAGCTTCACTTACAAACCGCACTGGTACCAGTGTGCGTCCAGTTTTGTCATCAACGTAGGGTGCTGCCTCTAGAGTATATGAAGCACCATCAACGCTAGCTTCTACCCGGCCGATGGTGAGCCCGATGATTTTTCCCAACTGCTTGTCCGGCACCTCATCATCTGCAACCCGGTAGTGGAAGGTAACAACATCGCTGTTCAGCTTACCTGGGCCGATGGTGATTGCCTTGATGGTTGTATCTTCATTGATCGGTCCAATGGGGTGATTAATGGTACCTAAAACATCGGCTCGGGCCGCCCACCACCGTTTTGCTATCCAGTTGTACATCGGACTTTCCAAGGTGGGTGTGCTGCCGTCAGTGGTATAATAAATTTTGTCGTCATCACTATTGGCATTACTTAAGGCAACCATTGTACCTGCCGGCACTGTACCACCGGATGGATTGGCTTGGGGCTCATCCCATTTTTTCGGTTCTGCAGTTAGCACCTCAATCTTATTTAAATACTTAACGAATAAATTTCCCGTTTGTTCCGTAACTGCTCGCTGGCCAAGCATTAGCATCGGGGAATTCATATCGGTCATATAGTCTGGGTTATTGCTACCCTCAACACTGATGAGACCGATGATTGCATCTACTTCCACAGCACCTGCTGAAGAACCGGGGATGTGACCGTCAAAATCGTTGCTGTTTCTAAAATTAGGGAAACAATAACGCCTGTCTTTTAACAGTTCATCAACGGTAAGGGTCATGGTATAACCATCGCTGGAAGTAAATCTGACCAGCTTTGCATCCTCTTTTAACCCTGCCTTGTCCAAGAGGTTACTCAATTTGACCCCTTTACCCACATACCATTTTTTAGTGGGCCAGGTGTTAATGGCACTGTATATATACTGGTGTTGTGGCATTGCTTCCAATTGTTGCAAGGTAAACGTTACCGGATTGGTTACACCGTCACCTGTAATCTCAAGGTAATTCGATGCGTCATTGGCTCTTGCATGGGCCGGCAAACTAAACAGCAGTATACCGAGGACGATAATAAATAACTTAGCAAACCATTTCCTATTTAATATGTGCATCACTGATACCCCTTTCGCTATTCACCTTAATTAGTAAGCATGAACAATTGCCCTGTCTCGGGATCCTTGTATACCGTACCGATGTTCTCATAAATCCTTCCTTCACCTTGGGTTTCAATCAGGTCTTCATTTATTGCCGGGGTATCAGTTACCTCCCGTCCCTGTTCAAGATTAATCCGCTGTCCTAGGCTTAGATCGACATTCCATTGAAAAGCCAAAGCAAGCATTAAGCCACAGGCAAAGACAAGCATGGCATCTACAATGTTAATTGCCCCCTCAACAGGGTTAACATCTTCATAAATCAGACGTTTTCTGTTCCTCAACCCGCTTTTCACGGTCTAACACCTCCAGCAAACTTTCCATTATGGCTTCCAGTGAGCTTAAGTAATCCTCGTACCACCCTTTCCGCAGGCGAGAGATTGCATAGGCGACGCCGGCAGCAGCCAAACCGGTTACCGTAGCATCAAAGGCTGTTAACAGTGAATCGGCCAGCATTTTGGTATCGCCCTGACCTAAAGCAATCATGCCCGGTCCCAGTGGAATTAGTGTGGCCATTAATCCTAACATCGGTCCCAGTCTAGCCACCAAATCGGTTCTGTTGGTGATTCTGATATAATGCAGTTCCTCGCTGGCCAACAACCGGCGGGCCAGTGCTTGCTGCGAAGCAGCAGACAGGTTTCTATGCTTGATTATTTCGCCAAGAGCCAATTTATGTCGCCTAAACAGTGGGCTATGCTCAATTTCATTCATTATCTCCCTAGCATCTTTTTGCTGAAAAGCATCTATTAAGGCAGGCACATTTACTTTAAACTTACGCCGTACCGCTAAAGCCTCCACCAACAAACCACCTAACTCAAGCACTGACAAAGCTAACAAGATCAAAAGTACCGTAATGGTAGGCATTAATAAGCCCGACGAAATGGCGTGCATTGTACCTTTTAAGGGTTCTAACATAGTTGGGGGCATTTTTATTTCTTTATAGCTCCTTTACATATTCTAAGTACCTCTTGCCAACCCCTGAAAGAAAGATAATCAGCAGTAGCACTGTTATAGACGGCTTTTTTTCATAATCGTTCAGGGGGATAGATGTACTTTCAACTGACAATTCAAATACCTTTATATTTTGGCTATCTATATCTTCTAGTAAAAGGTCTGGGTTAATTGCTGAAATTTCAGCCAATTCACTTCTTTCTGCCAGGTATTGTCTTCTGTCTTCCGGCACATCACCGGAAACAGTTAAATTGTTATCTGGCTCAGCCTCCTCCGGCGTTTGCGATTGTTCAACTTCCGGCGAAATAGTCTCTTCAGAGCCAATGACAACGGATACCTCTTCCGGGCCATTAACAATACAGGTGGCTGTATGATTACCATCTTTCGTTTTCACAGTGATAACCGCCGTACCTTGACCCACCACCGTTACCAGACCATGATTATCCACCGTAGCCACACTGGTATCACTGGAACTCCAAGTAACATCTTTTACAGTGGCATTAAACGGGGTAACAGTTGCTGTCAGTTGATAGGTACTGCCCACATTAAGGTTTATTCTGCTTTGGTCCAGTGTTACTCCAGTGGCCGGGCCACCGGGTACTTTAGTGGGGTCAACCGCCTGTCCGGTAGGATCGGCCTTATAGATGAAGGTGACCACCTCGCTGTCTTCTTTACCGGGACCAATGGTGACGGCTTTAATTACGGTATCCTCTTTGATTTCGATGGGGGAATTTACATTATCTAAACCATCTCCCCGCAGCGGCCACCAGCGACTGGCACTCCAGTTAAACATCGGGCTATTCACCGTGGGTGTACTACCATCGGTTGTGTAGTAAATCTTATCTTCGTTATTGCCTTTGTTGTGCAGCCTAAGCTTCGTTCCTACGGGCACAGTGGCACCGCTTTCTATATTCGCACTGGGAGCATCCCATTTTACAGGCTCAGAGGTAAGCACCTCAATTTTACTTACATATTTTAAGAATAAATTGTTGGTTTGCTCAGTTATGGCCCGCTGACCGAATATCAGCAGCAGTGAATCCCTGTCATTCATATCAGCAGGATTGTCACTATCCTCTGCACTAAGTAACGCTAAGATAGGCTCCACCTCTAGAGCACCATCTGTAGAGCCGGGGATAGTACCGTCGTGGGGGTGGTTTTCTTTAAAATGCGGGTAATAATAACGTTTATCTTTTAGCAACTCCTTAACAGTAAGGGTGATATCGTAGCCATCTCTTGAGATAAACCGAATCAATGTAGCTTCATCTTTTATCCCTGCTAAAGCAAACAAGTCCCTTAACTTAACTCCTTTTCCCACGTACCATCTTTTGCTAGGCCAGGTATTTAACGTGCTATACACCTGCTGGTACTGCTGCATGGCTTCAAGTTGTTCCATGGTTAAAGTAATGGGAGTTGCCACCCCATCCCCGGTAATCTCAATAGCAGTTTCATGTTCAGCAAATGCAAACCTTGGTGCTATCAAACTAAACAAACCGACAAAGAGCACCATAACCAAGAGAGGCAGTGAAACCTTCTTTCTACTATCAGGCATTAATCACACACCTTTTTTTACTAACCGCCATGCCCACTAACTATCGTGATCTCTCCGGTATCAGCTTGGTAGTCCACCTTTAAGCCCATGGCCTCACACACAAACCGCAGTGGAACAAAGGTGCGACCGGGCGGGAGCATCGTTGGGGCACAGTCAATGGCTTGCTTTTCGCCATTAACTAAAACATTATTAGATCCAAGGATAAGAATTATTTCTTTATTGCCATCACTAATGAGTACCTGTTGGGTTTCTGCCAGCCATTCTACTTCCCCACCCAACATTTCTACCACAAACCGTGCAGGCACCATCGCGCGTCCTACCTGACTGTTTACATAAGGTGCAGCATCCAAGGCGTAAGTGCTACCGTCTATGGTGGCCTCCAATTGCCCAATAGTAAGTATTATCACTTGAGCCCATTCTTTTGCCACCATGACGGCAAATTTGCCACAGTGATCCACTTGAACAGTTATGATATTCCCGTTTACCTCGCCACCAATGTTAATCCATTTCTCTTCGGTTTCATCGTAGTAGTGGATAGTCGGATTTTCATTGGGTTTAATCTTTTCAGGATCGAAACCAAGCTCAACTGTCACACTTTTATTAAAATTGTAATTTGTCTTACCGGCCACGCTAAACTGGTAAACACAGCCGAGAATGCTAAATCCTTTTGGCGTGGCGGGAGTATCGATCACCCGCTCTATGGCTACCTCCACCGGGTCGGTGCCCACCAAAGCTCCTGCCGGTATTTTAATGGCAACTTCATCACCAAAACTTACAGTGCCGCCTTTATTGGGTATGATTGTTTCAGCTGCCACAAACTTATCTACCACCATTACTGCGAACGTTATGCAATGATCAACCTGTGCCATAACGGTATTGCCGGATATCTTTCCGTCAATATTGAACCATCGCTCGGCAATTTCATCGTAATAATAGATGGCTGGTTTCCCACCAGCGGAAACTGTCTCCGCATCAAAGTTAATTTTGATGGTTACTTTTTTATCAAATTCATAACTTGTATTATCGCCAACGCTAAATCTGTACACATGATCGATAAACTTAAATCCTTCTGGCGCAGCGGGTGGAGTAATAACACGATCTATCTTTACTTCCAACGGATCCTTTCCTGTCATAGCACCTGCCGGAATCTCAATGGTAACTCTATCTCCAAGGCTCACAGTACCGCCTATGCTGGGTATAATGGATTTTGTTACGGTGGAGGGAACTTCTATAACTTTGTAGGTAAAGGTTGCAATATCACTGTTCAACCTGCCTGGGCCAATGGTGACGGCCTTAATGGTGGTATCTTTAGTTAACTCTATTGGGTGATTGATCCCGGCCACCGTCTCCTCTCCGCGTTGCGACCACCAGCGGCTGGATATCCAGTTATACATAGGACTATCCACCGTCGGTGTACTGCCATCAATGGTGTAATGAATTTTATCTATATCCATATTATTGTTAAACAGTTTAACCAACGCCTTTGATGGCAACATGCCACCGCCTGGATCTGCCTGAGGTGTATCCCATTTTGCCGGTGTGGAGGTTAGCACTTCTATTTCATTAACATATTTTGCAAATAAAGGACCGGTTTGCTCAGTAACGGCCCGCTGTCCTATCATTAATTGAAGAGCATTAGTTTGGGTCATAAGGGAAGGGTTATCGGTGCCCTCGGCACTAACCAGGGCAACAATAGGTTCCACCTCGACAGCACCCGAAGAAGATCCACGTATATGCCCTTCATTTCCACCGGACATGAAATTAGGAAAACGATAACGCCTGTCTCTTAATAACTCCTGAACGGTAAGGGTTGTATAGTAGCCATCGCTGGAACGAAACCTTATCTGCTGGGCATTTCCTTTCAGCCCTGCCTCGGTAAGCAGATCCCTCACTTTAACCCCTTTACCCACATACCAACTCTTAGAGGGCCAGGTGTTAATTACACTGTAAACTGATTGGTACTGGGGCATATTTTCTAGCTGAGACATGGTAAACTCTTTGGTGGTGGTTACCCCGTCGCCTTTGATGGTTAGCACTACATCCCCGCTGGGTGGCAATACGCTTTCTGTCCCAACCTCCAGGACAAACTCATGGCTGTCTGCACCAAACGGATCTGCACTGTCAGTTACAGTTACAGTGAATGTAAAGGTACCGGTCTCAGTGGGGGTTCCCTGCAAAGTTGCGCCGTTTAAACTCATACCCTTTGGCAAAACACCGTCGGTAACAGCAAAAGTATATGGCTGTACTCCACCTGTTGCTGTGAAGGTATGCCGGTATTCTTTGTTAATGGTAGCTTTGGCAAGATTAATTTTGTTAATAACAAGACCAGGGTCAGCTACATCAGCAACTTGATACTCAAAAGTAACGATGTCACTGTCCCTTTTCCCGGGGCCAATTACAACTGCTTTAATAATGGTATTCTCGTTAATTTCGATTGGGTGATTGACTGCATCAAAATCTTCCCGCCATGACCACCGGCTTGCCACCCAGTTATACATCGGGCTGTCTACCGTAGGAGTACTGCCGTCAAGGGTATAATGGACTTTATCCAGATCGTTATCAGGGCCCTGCAATTTAACCATCGTTCCCAGGGGCACTTCCCCGCTATTTGGAACAGCTGTGGGACTGTCCCATTTATCCGGTTCAGTGGTAAGCACTTCAATGGTAGTTACATATTTGGCAAACATCGCATTTGTCTGCTCAGTTACCGCCCGCTGCCCAAACAAGAGGTGATTAGCATCGTTAAAGGTCATCTGATCGTCTGCTACAGCTTCTAAGCTTTGACCGTAGCAACTTTTCCACGCTATAATTGGCTCTACTGGCACCGCTTCATTAGAATCGCCAGGGATATGTCCTGCAATTCCATTATTCATAAAATTAGGAAAACTATAACGTGGCCGGTATACAAATTCACTCACTGTAAAAGTTGTGCTAAAGCCATCGCGGGTAGAAAATTTAATTAGAGTTGCTTCCGGTTTAATCCCCCCCGCCGCCTCAAGTAGATCACTTACTTTAACACCGGTACCCTTGTACCAGTACTTGGTTGGCCAGGTATTAATGGTGCTGTATAATTCCGTATGTTGTGGCAATACTTCGGGATTCCGAAGCTCATCCTGGGTAAAGGTTACACCGGGGTTATAAACACCGTCTCCGGTAATGGTAATCGAACCCCCGACGGCATATGCCGCTTGAGGTGTCAGCAGAGCAAATATACAAACCAAAAAAAGCAGTCCACTAAAAAGTAAAGCACCAAGCAAGCTAAAATTTTTATGTATACGCATCTGAGACCCACCTTTCCACCGGTCAATGATTAACCATTAAACCAGTAGGTTTATTGAAAAATCGTTGGATTTCGGTCAAGTGCATTGGTTAGCTCATCAACCACGTAGACCTTAACCATATCACCGGGTTGAACATTAAAACCGGCCTGGGCTGTATTCACCACGTCAAAGTCTGCTTTGGTGGCGTTAATTCCTAGTTGCACACCATCCCTTATATGTGTAAAAACAACCGTTTCCAACATGACATAAGTATTTACCGGAGTGACCTGCACACTGAAGTATTTCATCCCGGAATGGTCAGTGTTAACCGTCATGGTGTTAATCCCATCATTGGTGGTCTTTATTTGATAGGCAGCATCAACCACCGGGTTGATGGCGTACGCTGGATTATCAGTATCCTGCTGTTTAGCTATTACGTAGTTATCAATGACCTGCCCGTCGGCATCTTTGGCAGTTATGGAAAGGGTATTTCCGTCAATCTTTATTACTTGATAGTTACTCACAAAGGCAAGTTGTTTAGCAATATAATCATGGTCCGGCCCGGGGCCATAATACTTGGTACCTGCATTACCCATGATGTAGACTATACCTTCACCGTCTTTCTGGATTGCACCACCCTTTAGGGGCTTGGTTCGCATATAGACGTGCTGGTGTCCAACCAATACCAGATCTACCCCATATTCTTCAAAAAGCGGCACCCAATTAGTTTGTAAATGGTCTGCACGCCAATCGTGTACCACCGGATAGGGCGGATGGTGAAAGACCAGCAGTTTCCACTGCTTATCACAGTTTTTTAGGTCATTTTCCAACCAGTTAGTAATCGTTTCATAACCGCCAATCCCCGGTACACCCAGGTAGTTACTGTTCAGCACTGTAATATGGCAGTTTCCGTAGTCAAAGGAGTAAAATGTATCATTGTATCCATCCGGCCCATTTTGGGGCAAAGCAAAAGATTTCCAGAACAACTCTGTGTCACAATGGTTACCCACAGCCGGCATTAAAGGAATTTGGCTAAAAACAGGTGAGGCAGCGGCAAAAAAACACTGCCATTCATCGATGCTACTGCCTTCATTAACCAAATCCCCACCCAGCATCCCAAATTTGAGACCGGGATTATCCTCCAGAGCCTTGATAATCATTTCGCCCCAATAGTGATAGCCATCCTGGACATCACCCATGTAGAGAAAAGAAAATTTGTCATCATCTACGGCGGTGGTAAAAGTGGCAGGTTCACTCCAGGCTCCTTCTTTACCAACACGGTAGATATAACTTGTGTTGGGCGCTAGTCCCCGGATGGTTGCTTCCAGTTGATAGTGCCCATGGTAAAGATTGGCTGCTGTGGCAGTCACTTCGCTTGCTTCGGCAAAACTACCGCTAAAGCCGGCAGCGGGCAGGTACTGTACCCTATTCTGAGTACTATCAGGCCCCGTCCGCCACGTGACAGTTTGAGTGGTTTGGGGATCCTCCGTCCAGGACAAGATGATGTGGTCGGGTAATCCGGTGTTGGGGCCACCGTTGCCCTCCGATGCTGAAACCGGATTTATTACCATGAATATGATCAGCACCATCACTGCTAAACTAACAAGACTTTTTCTAAGATTAAGATTCGTTCTGAACCACATATGGCTATCCCGCCTTTATTAATCCAATAAATCCCCAATGGGGGATTGGGCGGGGTAAAAGCCCGCCCAAAAATCAAGGTTACAATTTAACTAATCACTGTAAAATCACAGGATTGACGTCTGCTGCATTGATCAATTCATCAACAATGTATGCCTTAATCACATCACCCGGCTGAACATTGAAACCGGCTTGAGCTCTTTTCACCACATCAAAGTCAGCTCTGGTGGCATTAATCCCCAGTTGGCTGCCGTTTCTATAATGTGTAAAGACAACCGATTCTTTTCCTTCGTGAGAAGTAATCGGAGTAATGTCAACTGTAAAATAGTTAAACCCGTATACACCAGGATTAACTGTCATAGTGCTAATACCGTCAGCTGTCGTCCCGACAGAATAAGCCCCGTCATCCACCGGTGACATTGTAAAGACCGGTTTATCATGCTCGGCCGCCTCAAATAGATTAGTCACCGCAAGGCCTCCGTTGGTGCTTACCCATATATGTCCATCTTCACATGCCTTTAGACGCCAGACATAATTAAACCCAGATGTGGGCCAGGTATTAGTATTGTTGTAGACGGAAAACTCTCCATCCTCGCTGCGGTAAAAAAGGCCTCCCTGCATAGTGGCCAGCCAAAGTCCACCTAGGCTGTCCGCTTCAATATAGGTGATTATGTCGTCTTCCTGAATATACGGAAGTAAGTCTTTGTCGGTTTGGTAAACATTTTTTTGCCCATCGGGAGCAATGTAATCAACCTTCCCAAAACGGCATATCCAAATCCCACCGTCCCGGTCAAAGGATATGGAGCGCACCCACCTGCCGTCTTCAGTAAACTCATAAGGGGTTAAATTTCCCTCGACATCGAGATATGCATAGCCCCCCGGTATTCCTACATCCTGCCCAAGGGGATGGAATCCAAACCAGATGCCCCCCTCTTCATCCAGCTCAATGACCGTTGTGGCTTTACCGGGTAGGTTCTCATTTTCATATGGATTCCAATTACCATCGGCATCCAGGTAGATAGGGCCTGCACCTGTACCAAACCAGATGCCTCCATCCTTATCCGGGGTAATTTCCAGTATATAATCCGAACTTAAGCCACTGTTTTGGGTGGTATAAACAGTCCAGTCTTCTCCCATTTTGTAGGCAATACCGCCCGGACTTTGTGAACTGCCGGTGGCAAACCAAACTCCGCCGTTGCTATCCACTGCAATGTCGTTAACCATATTATGGGGCAGAGGGCTATTGGATTGGTCGTAAACTGTCCATTGTCCCGCAGCATCGCGATAGGCCGCTCCACCTCCGCTGGTGCCCACCCATACTCCTCCTTGGCCATCAGGGGTGGCTCGAAGAACGTTGGCCCAAGGAAGTCCGCTGCCGTCGTCATTGCGATAGATGGTCCAATCCAGTTCAGGCGGTGCCACAGGGTCCATAGGATCCGCCGGGTCGTCAATTATATCCTCGGCCCGGGGTTCCTCGTAATCGCCGGCCCCCACCACAACACAGTCCATCCATTTGGTCCACATGGAGTTATTCTCTTCCACAAATAGGCGCAAAGGGCCGAACTCGTTGTTGTTAACATAGCCCGGGCTGTTAGAATGAGGCACCAGGGGGTAGCCGTTCACGGCGTAGCCGATGATAATATCCTTGGTCTCACCCCGACTATTGACCACCCCATTCATTACCTGGCTGACATTTTGTAGTTGATTATAGCTTGGCCCATCAAAGACACGAATACTTGAGGGCACCGTTACGCCATCTGCCAGGCCAACCACATCTTTAATTAATTTCCAAAGAACGACCCCCTCAACTTCAGTTTCACCCATATAAAGATCTCGCACAATATGCTGGTCCAGAGCTTCCAGTTGCCGCAGGCTAAAGGTACGAGGCTCTTTTACCTGGCTACCTGTAACGCGCAACACCGGCTGATCGAGATACTGGGTATAGACACCGTAATCATGTTTCCAGCTGTCGCCATCGGTAGCAGTTACAATAATCTCCACCACACCGCTAACCGACTTGGCACTGTTCAGGTCTCCCGTTTCAGTCTGGCCAATGACTAGAAGGAGCGGCCCACCACTGTTTCGGGCTACATGGTCATAACCATCCGATGTATCAGAAGATACCAATGGTCTTTCGTTTTTGCCGTAAGCCAGCATCACTTTGAGGTCGTTTGCACCGGTTTCTTCGTTAATGTAATCACGTTTGGCGATTTCATCCAGAGAAAAGGTTTTGCTGGAACCGTCAGCAGTTTTAAAGGTCACCGTATCGGCCCCGCCGGTAAAGCCCACTTCCCTTCGTATAAACTCGTAAATGTCAATCCCCCGGTAAGAAGCTAACTCCTTCTCCGTATCGCTAGCCAGGCAGTACTCACCGGTAAAGATGTAGTTCTGCATGAACTCCAGTTCACCCAAAGTCACAGTATGATCTTTTCTTACGCCACTACCGCCAATGGACAAGGTGTCCGATTGATACTGATCATAGGGAGGTTCTAGGTGGGCATAAGAGTCCTTGCTTATGTTGACAGTAATGGAATCAATTGTCCGCAACCACTGGCCCGGGGTTCCTTTTTCCGTCTGCCCAAAGAGGGCCATTAGAGGTCCGTAGCGGTTCACAATAGGGTTGTCCTCATATCCCGGATCACCTTTACTTTTCACCATGGGGTAGCCATTTTTGCCAAAGGCCAACATCGGCTTGAGCCAGGTAGCCCCGGTAACCTCGTTGAAGTAGTCCTCCCGGGTGATATCAGCAAGGTTAACTGTAAGTGGGGCTTGACCGTCCGCACTGCTGGTAAATGTCACCGTGCCGGTGGTTCCGGGAAGCCCGATTTTCTCAAAGAGAAGATAATTTAAACTGACCCCCTCGTATAAGTCTGATATTTTAGCTCCGCCACTGCCCCCGGCATCATGGGTATAGTAGTACCCCTTTACCCGGGCACGCTCAGCTGTGGCCGCAGGTACTTCGGGTCCATAAATCATATTTTCGATATCACTAACGGTAAGTGTCTCCTGCTTAATGGTACCCCCGTCATCACCAATAACCGTTACAGTCAAGCTATCGTTTCCTAGCGCCTTATAGGGTTGGTACGAGTGGGTAGTATACGGAATATCTTCACCCACCACCACACGCATGGCAAACTTAACTTGGTTGGCACCATTAGTGTAGTCATAATCCAGTTTGCCAAAGACAATTCGCAACGGCCCACCGTCATTATTCAACCCGGAGTTGTATCCAGAGTCGCTGGCATGATTGACATAAGGATAGCCGTTGTAACCGTATGACACCAATACAGGGTAGCCCGTCTCCAAGGGCTCTACGCCTCTACCGTCAAAACTACCGTCCCCTAGATCAGTGGGGTCTTTTTCGTAGTAACCCCAGAGGTGATGATTTTTGATTTCTCTCACCGTCATGGGTGGAATGTTGTAGTGGTCTGCGGCAATAAAATGCACAGGAGTGCTTTCGTCGATGTCAGGATCGAGCCCGGACTTTATCAGCAGGTCCCAAAGGGGCACACCTTTGTAAGTGTTGTAGTACCAGTAGTAATAACTGTTAGAGAGACTGTACTCTTTCTCCACGTGTAACTCGGTCATGGCCTCTAGATCAGCCACGGTATAGTTTACTTCCTTACCCAGACCACTGCCGCTTAAAGTAAAGACATACTGCATAAACTTAGGATCATCATAGGGAGGATTATCAGTATGTTCATAACCCGGCCGTTCAGTCTCCTCAACGTAGATATAGGCTACATTGGAGAAGGTGGGAGGGTCACCGGCATCCCCGTGATACACCAATTTAAAACAACCACCATCGTTATATTTTTCTGGAATGTAGCCTGCATAGTCAGTATAGACCAGAGGTACTTCGTTAACCCCGTAGGCTACAATCATCTTCCTGGCTTCATCCCTGACCTGCTCTAGGGTATACTCGGCAATGGTCTTACGTTGGTAGTCCTTAAAAACAATATTGCCTATGTCGCTGCGCAGTTTAACGAAATTATCTAGGATATAAGAAACCTTTATGCCCTCGTAGCTGTTCTCAAGCACCTGGTCACCAATTCTCTCGGTGTATGTGTCTCGATAGAGCCCAGCGTTAGTCTCTTCAATCTGAACCAGAGACAGTGCACGGTAAGAAGTCACACCGGGACCTTCCACAGTGAAGGTGGCACCGGTAATCGCATCAATGTTGTATGGTGCACCCGAATAGCTGATATGCTTATAGGGACTGTCAGCAAAGTCGTTGTCCCCAGGCGGAGGGTCGTCAGCAGGGCGTTCCTCCCCAACCACGATACGAACTACATTACTGACAAAGTCGCTATGGTTCTGATCGTGGATATTCCCCTTTTGCTGTCCTAAATACAACCGAGGGGCACCATTGTCAGTAGAAAGTTCAAGGTCTGCATAGGTAACTGGTGGACTAAGACTGTCTTGGGATGAAGTAAACAGTTCAACACTGTAGAATCCCAGTGTGGGCATTACACTTTGCTCACTGTCAATTCCAAAATCAGGGTATGTGTATAAATCCAGCAAATTACTAACTGATCTTGTACTACTGAAATTATCAGACGCAATGAACTTAACTAGATAATCTTGGTCAGTCTTAAGGTTGCCTACCCCTATCAACTCAAACAGATCATACCCTCTTACTTTCTGGATTCGATGGGTACCAAAAGAGTTATTCGAAGAATAAATTCGTTCAACCATCTGGTAGTTGTCCCAATCAGAAGCATATATCATAACATCCTGCTCTAGGCCTGTCCCAGTGATAATCAAATCCGGTGCGGCGGCTAATGCCTCTTTAGTCTGCTGTGGAACAAAACCGATTAAAGTTGATAAGAGAAATCCAATCAATACAAAAATACTAAGTTTCTTAAATAACTTGTTTTTTTTCACCGTTCTCCTCCCAACCTTTCTTTATTAACCTTGGGTTTTGATGAATTAAATAGTGACAATTCCGACATTTAAATAGCTAGTTAGATTAAAATTTTAAAAACTAACCCTCCTCAATAATTATCTGGCAATAGGATGATATTCGCCTTTTCCTGTGAATACTAATTGATTAGATAATTTGTCCGTATATAGCAATTGCTTGTCCGGAGTTATAATAATTAACTCTGTATTTTCCACTTCTTTGGCAATATTAACCCCATCCTCCGGACCCAGTACAAAGATGGCTGTAGATAAAATATCTGCATCGGTTGCTGAATCATTTACAACAGTAGCTTGTATTACATCTCTAGCTTGTTGGCCGGTGGACGGATCTAAAATATGATGGTATCGTACACCTCCTTGAATAAAGTATCTTTGATAGTCACCGGAGGTTACCACTGCCTTATCCTTGACAGATATTATGGCAATTATTCCGTTACCGCGAGGGTCTTGTACCCCCACCTGCCAAAGGGATCCATCAGGTTTAGTGCCCAAGGCGTAGATATTTCCTCCGGCATTAATCAAGGCATGCTCTATTCCGTTATTTATGAGAGCCATTACCGCCCGATCTGTGGCATAGCCTTTAGCAACCCCACCTAAATCCAGGCCCATACCCGGCTCGGTTAAAATAACAGTATCATTTAAACAATCAATTTCTATTTTCCTGTAATCCACTTGGTCTAAGGCTTTGTCGAGCTCATCTTGGCTTGGAATACGCCAATTACTACCAAAACCCCACAAGTCCATTATCGGAGCAATAGAAACATCAAAGGCACCGTCAGATATTTCAGAAAAATACTTTGAGCGCTCTAGCATATTTATTGTATGATCACTAACCTGCACAGGGCCAATACCGGCACTTTGATTAATTTTGTTAACATCACTTAAGTCTGATTGATCATCTGTAAACCTGTCAGCTAACTTATTAATCTGCTCAAAGGCAGTAAACGCATCTTGCAATGCTTTACTCCCCTGCTGCTCATTTTCAGAAAAAACAGTGATCTGTATTAAGGTGTCCATAATAAATTTTTCATCGCTAAACTCCTGCAATTGAGTAGAATTTGATCCACAGCCCATACAACAAAGCATAGTAAGCAGGATTAAAAAACTATATAATACACAACGCCAGCATTGCAATTAATAATACACCTCCGAAAAAGCAAATGGCTTGCTTTTCCCGCAAGGAAAACCAAGCCATTTAATAACGCTACACAAATTCCTTTCCAAACGGGAGGCATAAACGTTTCCACTTATACCCGGCGGTTAGGTCCCATAGCAGCATAGCCTTAGGTTGCTAACTCGGAATTTAATACTATTTGCTTTTGTTAAAATATACTATCAACTACATAACAACTAAGTCAACATAATGTATACACCTTATTCCGACAATTATTTTAGTATTGTCGGAATTAATCTATTATTTTTCCCGATTTTAAATAATAAGTTTTTTAATGTTTGGATTTTAAGTTATTTGTAGATTGAAAATATATTATGCTTTAAATGCACATCATTGGTCGTAATACTACATAAACTAAAACCCCCTAAAAGTTAGGGGGTGCTATAACAACTTTATAAGCATTTAACAATTAGCTACTTCAACTTCCCTTCCATTAATAAAGATTCTTCCTTGTTCATCAGAGCGAATTTCTAAAATCTCATCTCTATAATTAATATTAATATACATGTCAACGGCGCTGTTTAAATTTGTATTTTCAGCTCTTTCTTTTAGCCTTTCCAAATTATTTTGTGCTTCTTCAATTCCATTCATTTTCACCTTTCCTGTTTCATCAGCCTCAATGCCTATGGTTTCACCGTTTTGTTTTAGGGTTACCAATATCCTGAACGGATCCAGGGAGGCAGTCCCTCCGGTACTTCTAATATCTTTACATACCGTTATCGTATCATTTGGTTTATTATCATTGTTATTGGCCTCTAACTGTGTGGATGTAGACCCGCCAAGATCATTATTGTTTGTATTACCGGAAGAACATTCCCCGTTTTGCTTATTAAAATTATCCTGTTCATTACTTTGTCGCGCCACTGCTTGGGAACCTTCAAAAAAGGCTAACGCCAGGGCAGCACATTGGCAGATCCTTTGCTCTTGATTTGTTGTTTGGTTTTGGTTGATCTCGGCATTTGCATTTTGATTTACTTGATTGCCTAAGTAGCAAATACCATTTATATTTTCAGCATTTAAAACAGCCTTTTGATAATTTGCATTTTCTTGAATTGAATTTTGTACTGCCCTTGCATTTCCTCCGGCGGCTGAAATTGCAACTGCAGCTAATTGGTTACTGTAATTAAATTGATCAACACTTTGCTCCTGTGAACTCTCCCCATTGACCCCATGGTTAATAGTATTAGTCATCCTTGTTTCCCCCTTTTTTACTGTGATCGGAAGAAGGGGAAGTTTCATGGATACTTTTTTGCAGAACAATATCTAATTTATGCCCATTTAAATATACCTCACCATTTTTGTGTACCTTTACTTTTAAATTTTGTGTACCTTTAACAATATCCACAATTATCATAGTGTCCGGTTCTGCCCCTGCCTGTGCCCTTTTAGTAAATTTACAGTGATCATTGTTTTGTTTTTGTATGTTATCCTTATCCGCCGACACAGAAGCATTTTGTAAATTGTTATTCATTTGAACAGTTGTCTGAAATACTGTTGCTTCTCCCCCACCGATGGATATTGCCACTGAGTTACTTTGCTGACTAACATTTTGTTGAGAGACATTTTGACTTTGATTAATATCTTCATTAGTATCATTGCTGCTTTCCGGACAGCAAGGGTTAGAATCTGCAATTACAGCCCTTACCTCTGCCTGTTGACTATTTATGTTGCTTTGTTCAGATATCTGCAGCGCTTCAGCCACAGACCCTTCTCCTATTGCAACTGCAAGAGCCAAATTCTGCTCAGCAATGTTTAACTGATTAACCTCTTGATTTTGATTTGCTATGGCTTGGGCTTGTTGATTAACCACAGTATTACAATATCTTAAATAATATGACATTGGCGGGCCGGCTATTTTCTTATAGCCGTCATTAATATATACAGTAGTGTCACAGGGATCTATGCCCTGCAGTGTGTCCTTACATAACGGTGTCCTGGGGTGAAACAATTTAACCCTTTTAATGTGACCATCGGTCATAATTAATAGTTTGCTATCATCATTTAGCCGAAACAATGCATTCTTGCTTTTCAAAGCCTCTGTCTTGCCGGTGCCATCCTTAATTTTTACAGGTATACCAAAAACTTTCCATTTATTATTTTCAGAATCATACACCGCTATACAGTCATTTTTCCATTGGATTTTCGCATTGCCCGGAGTGCGATAACACATATTCTTATTGATGTCAGTAATTTTATAAGCTTTAGACATTCTATATCCCACCTTTTTAGTATACAAATGGTGGTGCTATATTGCTGCTACCTTATTGTCATTCACAAATATCTCCCCATTTTTATTCAACTCTACCTTTACCATGTCCAATTCATTTTCTGTGGTAATTAAAATCTTATTTTCCCTTGCATTGGTATGTGTTTTTAAACTTTTTACTTTTGAACTAACCTTCCGGCTTTCATTTAAAATATTTACCCCATTTCTATCTGCTTGTATCTGTATTGTTTGCCTATCTTCGCTTATGGTAACCACTAACCTAATCCCATTAATAGCTATAACTGCTTCACTGTTAACTATACGTCTACTTTCATTTTTCTTTCCGTTTGATTTTAACTTTCGCTTTGTATCGTCTACTATGCTGTTTACTATTGGGCTTTTACAACTATCACCTAAGACATTTTCCGCTTCTGAAATTCCTACTTGAGAATCAGAGTTGGTTTGTTCACTTTGCTGCATAACGGTGGCTGTAGAGCCCACGCCACTGGCTGTTGCCCTTGCTTCTTCCTGGCCGTTATCATTTTGTTGTGACGCATTCTGTTGATGCTCAACGGCAGCCTCTGACTTCTGATTAACATTACTGCCGGAGTAATCTTTACATACCACATTCCTAGCACTTGCTATCCCCACCTGTTCTTTGCTGTTAGTTTGGTGGTTTATTTGCTGCACAGATGCGTTGCCTCCATTCTGTGCATCGGCTATGGCGGCAGTCTGTTGATTATTATTTGTTTGTGTAACTTCCTGCGTATTCGTTACAGTGGCTGTGGCCTCTTGATTTACTATCATGTTGCAACATTTGTAAGGTTTACAGGACTTTGAAGTATGATTACTCATTTCCATCTCTCCCCAATAATTTTTGGCAGTCCATAAATGGTAAATTTTACCTGCTCTATGGTATATTATGTTCTAATAGCTTTTTGGTTCCTTATATTTTTACATTGGGAGAGTGGTGTTTTTTTGCACAAAAAAATCCCCGTTTAGGGGGATTAATATTTACCTTCGGTGGGATGACCGATGGCTTGCTGTAAATCATCATCAGTTCTATTCTCTAATCGCAGTTTAGTATATATTGACTGACCGGTAAGGTAATCGTTTATAGCCAACAGTGCCTGGCCGGTGGCCATTTCACTTGGTATCATTTCTGAACTGTGGGAAAAGGCGCCGTTTTTTAGCCTATATTTTAACATCCCTGTGAGCGGGTTACCATTATTTTTCGTCCACTCCTGGCCGGTGGGATCTATTCCCAACATAACCAGCGCCTGTATAAGCTGGGCGCAGGATTCAGTATTGGATGTTCCCCACAGCCCCATACTGCCGTCACTGTTTTGCTGTTCTTTTAAATATGCCAGGGCCCGTTGTATCGGAGGGTAAGTTTGGTCTTTATCCAGGCAGACCATAGCAACAATGGCCATTGCAGTCATATCTATATCTGAATATAGAATTTCGGTATCAACGCTAAACCCACCATCATAATTTTGCTGTTCCACCAACCAGGATAAAGCTTTATCAGCATTGGGAATGTCTTCACCCACTGCATACAAAGCAATAATACCCCATATATGAGCATTAATCAGCCTGTCACCGATACCGGTTGATGTATCTGCAAATTTACCCGAGGGTAACTGAGATTCCTTTACGGTATCAACAAGGTTAATTCCACAATAGGCCTTGACATCTTCACCGGCAGCCAAAGCACTGAAAATTGTACGCTGATAGTCAGTGTTTTTTAATGGAGAAATCATTTCACCCGCTAAAACCTGCTCTTTTCTTTTTTTAGATAGGGCTTGAACATCTTTGCCCGAAGAATAACACCCCAGTATGGCCCAATCCAACATGCCCTTATAGTCCGGGTGAAGCATTTTATCATTTAGATAATTAACAATACTTTCCACATTTTCAATCTCCACCCGATCCGGTGCTGTAGCTGCTGCAGCGCCGGAAGTTATGAAAGCCACCGACATAAGCAATGCACAGCAATAAATGAAAAAGATTTTTATCGACCTGTTAAAAAATTTGTTCATTGTTATAGCCCCCTATCTCTCAATATTAATTTCTTTTACAACCAGTCTTTTTTGATAACGCTGCATTACTTTTATAAACTCTTTACCCATAAACCACATGAATATGCCGTTACCTATGGCATGTAGTGTATCAAACCAAAAGGCAGCACCATAAACAGCCACAAAGGTTTGCCAGTTTAGGGGATAAATAAAGGTAACCCAATGCCAAATGTTCATTATTAACCCATATAAAAAACCCCATGCCACCGCAAAAATTATCAAAGGCAGCTTCGACGGTTTTTTTTGCCAACGGCCCCAAATCCCTGCCGAAAAACCCGCTAAGCCCCAGGCTAACATTTGCCAAGGCGTGTATGGACCCATACCCAGGAAGAAATTTGATGATAAGGCCGCCAGCGCTCCAACCATAAACCCCGGGCCAGGGCCAAAAACCAGCCCTGTTACTATAATCAAAAAGGTAGTTGGCTGAACGCTTGGAATACCCGCAAACACCACCCTGCCCAAAGCCGCCAGAGCGGCTAAAGTTGCCAGCAGTGCCACTTCTTTGGCAGTGGGTTTGCTATTTTCAAAACCCAAGAAACAACTTAGCAGTGCCAATACAGCAAGGCCCAGTGTAAGCAATGACCAGTTCATATCTACACCACTTTAAGCAGTTTCAGTGCATCTTGAAATGTAATTACGCCCTGGCAAAAGCCGCGAAACAATTTATTCAACTGCGGGGCATAGTAAAGGGAATTGTTTAGTACTTGCTGCTTATCACCGTCGGCCACTATCTCGCCATCAAATATGACTACCACTCGGCCGGCATATTCAGCTATAAATTCAATATCGTGGGTAACTATTATTACTGCCACCCCTTCTGCAGTTAATTTTTTCAATAGGGTACCCAATTCATGTTTCAGCGACGCATCTAAGCCGCGGGTAGGCTCATCTAAAAGTAATATTTGGGGGTTCATTACCAACACCGCAGCCAGCGCCACCCACTGACGTTCCCCCCTGCTCAAATCCCTTGGGTTTTTATTTTTCAAGTCAGTCAAGTGCCATTTTTCCAGCATCTTATCTACAATATCCCTGTCTTTTATCCCCCGCACCTTTAAACCAAAGGCCACCTCTTCAAAAACTGTTTCGTTAAATAAATAATCATTGGCATTTTGCCCAAGGTAGCCCACCGTACCGGCAATTTCTGCCACACTTTGCTTTTTTATATCCTTATTGCAAATAATAATGCTGCCCTCTTGCGGCCTCAGTAAACCACAGATGTTTTTTAACAGGGTGCTTTTACCGCCGCCATTTTCACCAATAATAGCAACAAATTCACCGCTGCCAACTTTCAGGTTAATATCCCTAATTGCCGGTTGTAAACAATCAGGATAGGTAAAAGAAGCTTTTTCAATCTTCAACAGGTTATTAGCCGGCACAGTTGTTTTGGCAATTCCCCCTCTCCCATCAACTGCAGGTTTCATGTGCCCATAGACTGTACGCAGAACAGCCCTTCCGTCGCTGACTGTTAGCGGTATAGTGGAACAACCCACCGCTGCAAAAAGTTTGGGCAAAGGGGGTATGATGATGTTTTGTTTATCCAGTTCCAATTTTACCGTTTCCCCAGGGGTAAGATTACTGGCTAGGCAACCCTTATTGATAACCACCATTTTGTCTGCCAAATGCATACATCGTTCTAGCCGCTGCTCTGCAATAATTACCGTAATCCCCAGGTCTTCATTTATTCTGCGAATGTTGGTAATAATTTTTTCCGCAGACACAGGATCTAACTGAGAGGTTGGCTCATCTAAAAGCAACACCTTGGGCTGCATTGCAAGCACAGAAGCCAACACCACCATTTGCTTATGCCCACCGGAAAGTTCAAAGATATTTTTTCTCTTTAAATGGGAGATACCTAAAAAATCCATTACCTCGGCCACCCGCCGCTTCATTTCCCTGGGTGGCACACCTGTGTTTTCAAGCCCAAATACTATTTCTTTTTCCACATTTGTCATAACTATTTGCTGTTCGGGGTCTTGAAATATAAAGCCTATTTCACCGGCCAGTTTACCCTTATGCCAATCCCTTATGTTTTTGCCTTGAAAAACAACATTGCCTGTGACGGACCCGCCATAAAACTCCGGCACTAAACCGGATAAGGCACGAAGAAGGGTTGACTTACCGCTGCCCGATTTTCCGGCCAGTAAAACAAACTCCCCTTCATTTATTTCTAGATTGATATTATTTAATGAAGGTTTGCTGCTACCCCCGTAGCAGTAAGTCAGATTTTCCACCTTAAGTAAGGCCAATGGTGCCACCCCCAATTCAACAGCCCGGGAAAGGCCAGCAGTAGAACGATAAGCATTATTAAAATTAATTGTACTAAATTGCTAAAAATCATCTCCAACCCAGGGTAAAAATTATAGGCGTTTATCCCCCTAACCGTCATCGCCACACCACATAAAAAGGCCACACAGCTGGCTGTCATAACGGCGGCATCCCGGGGACGGAATATCTCCCTTGTGTAGTAACTGCGCAAACCGCTGCCATAACCTCGGCTCTGTATTGCTTCAGCAATATTAAAGGCGTTATCCAATGAATTTATTAACAGTATTTTGAGCAGTGAATAATAAGCCCTTATGCTGCCATAAATACCCTTGCCTTCAAATTTAACCCCACGGGTCTGCTGGGCTTCTTTAATATTTTTGAACTGACCTATTAAATAGGGCATAAGCCTGGCAGTTAAAGTAATTATCATTACTGAGCCCGGGGCAAACCGGGCAAGAAAGGAAAATGCCCGGTTCGGATCCAGCATCAAATTATATAAAAAGAATATGGTTATCAAAACTAACAGGCGCACTGCCATATTGATGCCATACAAGACCGATTCCAATGTAATAACTACACCGCCCAGCACAGGCAGCTTGGGGCCGGTCCAAAGGATGGTATTGCCGTGGTCGCTGAATAATGGATTAATTATTATTATCATCAGTAACATTAAGGCCGATAAGAGCACCATTTTTTTATAAGCCCTTAGGCCATCCAGGAGGTTAATTTCTAACCACAGCACCAAATACAGCATCAACAGAAAGAGCGGATGGTTTAACAGCAGCACCAGCAGCAACAGTACACCTGTATAGATTAATACTGCCGCAGGATGAAAGGTCTGCAGGAACAGATTTTTGTCCTTATAGTAAAACATATAGATCACCTAGTTAAATGACCGGGACGGCCACAACCCCATGGTCCGTTACTATGGCGCCAAAGTGCTGTTTTATTTTTGCCGCATCATTTATCAGTAGGTTTACTGCCTTTTCCAGGCCCCTTTTATCAAGCCCTGTTACCAACCATAGGGGAGTGACGTCTCCCATGCCCGTGCCGGTGGCAACTATGGCACCGGTGTTTTCGTGATACCGTTCTACCTCATGGCCGTAAATATTCAAAGAGGAAAAATATTGTGGATCAAACTTCACATATAATCCTGTTTTTTCACGATGTTTTTGCAGACCTTGGATTTGCTTATCCTGCCCCAGTTGGTTCCAAAGCCCCACCACTATGGTTATCCTTTGATCCGCAGCCACTAGTTCTTCACTGTATGGTTTAATTTCCACCGTTTTTACGCCGCTGTTGCGCAAGTACTGGGCCAGTCTTTCTCCCTCTTCTTCACAACCATCCGTTACCAAGACAGTGGTGCCGGGGTTTTTGCCCTGATAACCGCTGACAAAGGGCTCCGGAAATGCCCCGATCACTGCCGGAGTAAAATAGCTTGCCCCCCAGGTGTGGTAGTCCCACCAAATTACCTCCCTGGGCCCAGGGCTGTAGTCCTGGGCACCCACCGAAGTCATAATGCCGTTCATGTAGTAAAACCAATCCCATTTCTTTTTATCCGCACCCATATAGCCGGATTCAAGGTTGTTAATGGAAGCGACAAAACCTCCGCCATATTGGGTTTCTATGGACAGGTTAGAATGCAGTATATCCATCACCGTATAGTTTTGGCCCACCGCCACTTCTTGACTTACCATTTGCTCACTGCCAAAGTCTTTAGTTACCCACAGCACAGCTTTCAGTCCGGTGGCTGATTCTTCTATACCAACTTCCACCGGGGCTGTATTTAGTTTTTCTTCTTTTTCTTTAACAGCGGCGGTTTCTACCCTTTCATCATGATCCTCTTTTTCTGTGGCAGCGCTTTCTTTTAAACTGCTTTCAGCAGTTATTGGCCGGTTTTCTACAGAGCTGTTTTCAGTGTTTTCCTGCACTGGGCTGTCCCTTTGAACACAGCCAAGGGTAAAGATTAAGGCTATTATAATAGCCAACAAAGCAAAACGTCTCATACCTGCCTCCTAATGGATGTTATTTAACATTAACAGGCGGTAAATAAACACCGCGCTTTCAGCCCTACTGGCTGCCCTTTGTGGTTTAAAGGTGCCATCGACATATCCTCTAACTAACTGATAATCCATTGCCGCCTGCACAGCCTCCCTTGCCCAGGGCGATATTGCCTCCGCATCCACAACTGTTTGTTCTGTGGTTAAAGGTTTCAATTCCAAGGCACGCACAAGCATGGCTGCAATTTGCTCCCTGCTTATTTGATTATGGGGCCGGAAGGTGCCATCCTCATAGCCACTAACCAGTCCTGCCGCCACCGCTGTATTTACCGCCCCTGTGTACCATTGTCCCGGTTTTACATCTGTAAAATTAGACTCGCCGTCATTGCTTAAACCCATGGCATTCACCAGCATGGCTACAAATTCAGCCCTGGTCACCGGTTTGCCCGGAGTAAAATTCCCATCACCGGTGCCGGATATTAAACCCTTGGCAGCCAGGAAGTTAATTTCATTCTCTGCCCAACCAAAGGAGTTTTCACCAAGATCTTTGAAGGTGCTAAAATCTTCCCTTCTCTCCAAGACTGCAAAATTTGTAAAGTGCTGCACCAAGCCTGTAATTTCACCGGCGGCAACATTTACCACCGTCGGTATTGGCACCCAGCTCTTGTTTTGCGGGTTATACCAGGCCAAAACTATGTTTTCAAAGACAGCGTCCCTTGGCAAAACTAATCTCAGCCTTAATTCTGCCGGCTCAGTAAATACCGTAGCCTCCGGACCCAACCGGTATACCGGCGATATGAGGCGGTGTGTAAGGGGTTTTGCCAGCTGATTACCCCTTGTTTTCTTTACTGTAATAAGGGTGTCCTCGCTTAAGGCGCCTTTGTTAATAATTAAACTGACTTCACCCACAGCATCACTTATTTCATTGGTTTTGTTAACACTCGCCTTTTCTTCCAGGTTTATTTCATTATTATCGAGTATAAATGACCATTTATTTCTTTCCTCTTCAGTGAGGGGAGTATCTTTACCAACCACAAGTGTTTTACTATTAACTAACTCAACTATGTTAAACAATTGTTCTTGATTACTTTCCAATGGCATCATTTGTTGACGAATTTCTTGCAATAACCGCTCCACCTCTTGCAGTGATTTTTTCACTGCCTCCAAACGTTCTTCCGGTATAAGAGGTATTTCCTCCGCAATCTTCTCTAAGTCTGGAGGTAATTCTCCGGTGTCCGATGCATCCGCTGCCCAAAACCAGATAATTATATCGCCATCCTGCACCTTATAATCCCGGGCAGGTATCCCCGGTATTTGACCGTTTACTTTGTATTTCCAGCCAGCTGTACTATTGGGGTCCTCAGCCAGTCCTTCTATCTCAGCAACATAGGTGTCACCCCATCTGGTCCTATAGGATAAACCGGTTTCCTTCAATGCCGCCAGGGCATTGGCATTGTCTTTATCCAAGCTTACCCAGCCATTGAAAAATACTTCATTATTTTTCCCTTGTACACTTACCCTTACGGATATGCCCCTTGGATCGGGTCCTGTACCCTGGCCGGATGCGGGGACTATCTTCAGCTCTCCGGCCACTAGCTGGGGATATCCTTCTGCATATTTTTCAACCCGTATATTTTGTTCACCGGAGATTCCAGCTATTGTTACATAGTTCTTATCTGTAGTTAATATATGTTCTTGCCCATTGATTATTATCTTTACCCCATCAAGGGGTTCTTCAACCAACCCCTGCCCCCATACATAATTTTTTATTTTGACACTTATTTTTACTGTATCGCCAATTCGGGGGTTACTTGGTTGGACTTCAATTATCGGAAAATAGGTCTTGCCAAAAACTCCGTTATAAAAAACTATTTCATCTCCGTCATTAACGTTAAAACTATAGGCACCTGTATCAAAGGATGATAATTCTATTTCTCCGTTTCTAATAACGTAGTAACCCCAATAGCTGTAGTCTGTATCATTTATCGCAACTGAACCTTCACCTTTAATTGAAGTAATAAAACCGCCGGGGCAATCTACATTCTCTTGACCCACCAGTGTTATCAAAGCATCCAGGGCAGTGCCAATTTCTTTAACCTCACCGGCTGCTAACTTTCCGGCCACACCTTCCACCCGTACCTTTACCCTTTTCTCTTGGGCAGAACCCACCGTAATTTTTTTTGTGGTAGGCACCAATTGGGGGTAACCCTTGGTGGGGTGCTTCTTAGATACCTGAAATCCTATCCTTCCTTCGGATTCCAGCGGTATTTGTGCGGTACCCCAAGAAGTTTGATATAATTGGCCACCAAAGTTCAGGTCCACAGGGTCTTCAAGATCTTTGCTAACAAAACTGCCTGCTGAGTGATCGTAGACAGTGCCCGATACCGTAACAGTTAACATTTGGCCTGCAGTGGGATAAAGGGGAGACATATTTATCACAGGCAGATAAGTTTCTTCGATAACTGTTTTTGATTCAGAATCTATACCATAGGCACCAATGTAAAAAACAATTTCATCTCCACGGCGCACTTCATAGTTTTTGTTTAGAAAAGAGCCGGGGTTTATTTCACCGTCGCGTATAAGCAAGTACCGCCAAGCGGTCAGTAAGCCGTCTCCTAGATTCTCACCTGCTTCTCCCAGGATAGAGATTACTTCGCCTTTATCCTTATCAATATTGGCCTTTTCCTTTACTGCCTCTTCCAGTACTTCCAAAGGATATTGCTTATCGGTATAAATGGTCTCATTTAATAAGGTCTTATCTTTACCTTCCACGCGAATATCGATATTTACCTTAATTCTATAGGCGGCATAATCCGGATTATTTATTAGCTTGGCTACAGCCACCAAAGCCTGTTTGCTAGCAAACTCATCACTCTGCCCGCCGGCGGTATGGCAAAAGGAACCATCTCGCAGCCAAAATTGAAATAGGGCATCAATGATATTTTTTTCTTCTTTTTTCCATTCGGTTGGGTTTTCATCACAGGCCGCTAAGCCCTGGATAACCACTGCCGTGCTCGCAGCATTCTCAACGCCGCCGGAGGAAAAACCGCCTGAGGCCATTTGATTGTCTTTTAAAAATGCAAGGGCAGCATTTATACATTCCGTTACACCCGGTATATCCCGGTGCTTTGCTAAAGCCATTAATGCCATGGCAGTGACATCCGGGTCACTGTTGGATCCCCCAATTGAAAAGCCACCATCGCTATTTTGCTGTGTAATTAAACTATTTACTGCCTGTTTCAGCTTATCTGCATATCGATCTTCTTTGTCTGCCCTGTCCATTGCCAATATTGCATAAACAGTATTATTAATTGAGCCGCCAAAACTGCCATCTTCTAATTGCTTAGCCGTTAGCTCCTCTAAAAGGTTAATATCCCCTCTAAAATTTTCCGGATCTTTCCCGGCAGAGGTATAGCCCAATATTGCTGCCGCATAATCTGTGGGGTGTGTTAATTGATGATTTTCTTCCCATTTTGAAATGTCAAAATCATCTATAACCCCAAGTTCACCCAAGCCCACTATTTCTTCCCAATCAGTTAATTGTCTTTTGTTTTCTTTGTAGTAATTTACAATTATATCTTTTGCCTGCCCTAAGGTCTCTGTATTAGCCTTTGCAGGCATAGCACTGCACATGGCTGTTACTAAAAACACAGCAAAAATAATATTTAATATTCTTCTTAACAAAACAATCCCCCACTCTCCAATAAATAACTGACAAACTAAAAACCATTAGTAAAAAAACCCCTGCACTAAGGCAGGGGTTTTTGCACACAATTTGCGAATTACACCACCCCCCTATCCGCGTAGGTACATGGTAACGAAAATGGGCAGGTCTCCTGGCTCAGGTTCATGGGATACTGCGCCTTCCCAGGTTAAAAACCCAGTGACATATTACAGTAGCCTCACCTTCACAGTGGCGGGACCGCGTCGGACTTTCACCGACTTCCCTTTTAAACTTTTACCCAAAGGTAAAAGTACCCACTTTCTTACTCTATTAAATTATTAACTAAACTTTACCACAATAACACAAAATAACCAATAGCTTTTTCCCCTAAGGGGTGCACAATGATGAAGGGGGGATACCGGAAAAATCTGTGGCTATACCGCTGTCCATCCTCCGTCCACGCAAATGGTTTGGCCATTTGTGTAATTGGACGCCTCTGACGCCAGGTAAATTAAAACTCCGTCTAATTCACCGGGTTTGCCCAGTCTCTGCATGGGACAACGGGATTTTACATAGTTCATAAATTCTTCCGTATGAATTACAGCTTGGGTTAATTCCGATTCGAAGAAACCTGGGCCGATGGCATTAACATTAATACCGTACTTGGCCCACTCACCGGCTAATCCCCTGGTTAGATTAACCACCCCACCTTTGGTGGCATGGTAAGCCGCACAGGGTATAACCATGTTGCCTACTACGCCGTACATTGATGCGGTGTTAATAATCTTACCGCCACCGGCTGCAATCATATGTTTTGCCACATGCTTAGAGAACAAAAACACACCCTTAAGGTTAATATCAGCAACTTTATCCCAGTCGCTTTCTGACAAATTTTCTGCCTCCGCCCCGGCATTAACTCCGGCATTATTAACTAAAATATCAATTTTGCCAAATTCTTTTATTACCAGGTCCACCGCAGCTGCAATTTCACTCTCTTTACCAACATCACATTTTACCGGCAAACATTTTCTTCCCAATGCTTCAATTTCCTTTTGCACTTCCAAAAGTCTATCATATCTTCTGGCTGCAATTACAAGATCGGCCCCTTGTCTGGCCAGTGCCTTAGCATACTGAACACCCAAACCACTGGAAGCTCCGGTAACAATGGCAACCTTGCCTGTTAAATCAAATAAATTTTGCATTGGTACACCTCCACAATTATTTAAATATCTATTCCACCGTCTACCCTAATTAGCTGTCCGGTGACAAATGACGAATCATCCGTGCACAAGAACAGGGCTGCCCTTGCTATTTCTTCGGGCTGCCCGGCTTTCTTTAGCGGTGAGCCTTCAATAAGGTGTTTTACTGCAGCCTCTCCTCCTACACTGTCAACCATGGCAGTCATAATTGCCCCAGGCAGGATAGCGTTTACACGAATTTCAGGGCCTAACTCCCAGGCCATTGATTTAGTAAGCCCGGCTATGGCGTGTTTTGAAGAAACATATGCAGCATTACCATGATGGGCGTGAGCACCGGCCACAGAACTGGTGTTTATAATTACGCCCTTTCCTTTAGCATTCATAATTGGAACAACCAGTTGGGTAAGATATAGCGGTGCAGTAACATTAACCTTAAAGACCCTTTCCCATTCATCCAGTGTTAACTTTTCAATGGGTGCCACACTGAGTAAACCTGCGTTGTTGAATAAAATATCCACCGTTCCATAGTTGTTGACTGCAGTGTCTACAATTTTCTTTAAGCTGTCCAAATTAAGCATATCAGCAATTACATAGGTAGCTTCAAATCCTTCACTTTTTATTTTGCCTACTACTTCCTGGGCCCTTTCTTCGTTTCTACCGGTAACAACAACTTTAGCCCCCTCCCGGGCAAAGAGCTCAGCAGTTGCTCTCCCCATTCCTGATGTTGATCCTGTAATTATGGCCACCTTGTCCTTTAACCTCATTAATAACACCCCCAAGCATTATTATTTAGATGGCATGATTGCCATATTAGTATGGGAAGCAGCCACAGCAGCTACCTCCCATGCTAAAATCCATCCTACTTAAAATAACTTTTAAACATCTGCCTATGAATATCAGGTTCACCGGTATAAGGCATTTCCTGCCCCAATGCTTTGGCTAACTCCAGTAAAATTGAACAGTTTCGTTTACCTGCCAATGGGGCTCTGCAGGCGGTAATATATTGGATTCTGCCTTCACAGTTTAACAAGCTGCCATTGGTTTCAAAAATAGTTGCAGCGGGCAAGATTACATCTGCCCGTGGTTTCTCATGCTGATAAGGCGTGATCAAAATTGTTTTGATATCGGCACCCAATAAATCGGTGTTTAAACCTAAACCATCATCGATAATTAAAGCGGCTTTTATCTTTCCGTTATTTAGTTTGTCAATCAGCTGAGCCCGGTCTTTGGCATCGGTTTTAATACCTGTTTTCGTTAAATACTGTATGTTGCCATATGGGTACAGTACCACTATGGATTTACCCCGCTTACCAAGGTGACCGGTCAGTAACAGCAATCGCTTAAGTTGTGTTAATTCTTCCGCACCAATAACCTGACCGTTAACCAAAACAATTGGCTTCTTAGCCTTTCTCCACAACTCTACCAATTGGTTAATTTGTTCCTGGTTGCACCATGATGAAGAGACAGTAATTTCAGCATCGATGGCCGACTGCTGCAAGTTGTTGTCCACCACAGCTTTAACTAGGCATTCTAATAAACTAACCAGATGTTGGGGATGTACCTTTAGATTATAAGTACTAAGGAGCTCAAATTCTTCACTATCAGGACTGATAACCACCAATTTGCCGCCCTGCTCCACCGCCTTTCTCAATTTATAAGAAATAACTGGATAATTTTCAGTGATACCTTGGCCAACAACCATTACTAAATCGCTGGATGCAACATCCTCCAGGGAGGGACTTTCACCGGCACTTATAATTTCTGAAAGGACTTTTCCTGTGGGTACAAAGACAGTGCTGTACTGTTCATTGGTTCCCAGTACGGTACGTCCTATTTTATTTGTTAAATATATCTCTTCATTGGTTAAACCGGGTGAAACAGCCACCGCAATGCTATCCAGTCCCTCTGTATCCCGAACTGTTTTTATAATATGGGCCGCAGCATCAATGGCTTGCTGCCAAGTAACCTCCTCCATCTTTCCTTCTTTCTTGATCAAAGGAACATTTAATCTCTTTAAACCTTCTAGGTCTTTATATCCAAAGCTGCCTTTACTGCAGAGATAACCGTAATTAACCGGGTTGCCCTTAACAGGGGAGGTGACACTGACAATTTGCCTGCCCGCTACCTCTACACACAATTTACAGCCGATATTACATTCATTACATACCGACTCAACCAGCTCTGTTTTCCAAGGTCCCGGTTTTGCTTGCCTATTTTTGTAGGTTAAAGCTCCAGTGGGGCAAACTGCCACACACTGGCCGCAAGCATTGCAATCTGTTTCCGCCAGGGGTTTCTTCAATGATGGCAACACCACTGTATCGTATCCACGATTTACAAAACCCAACGCCCCTATGCCCACAACTTCCTGGCAGATGCGTACACAATTACCGCATAACACACATTTATTTGGATCTCTCACCAGGTCGGGGTGGTCTTTAAATACTGGGTAGCGCTTTCCTCCTAAGCCTAGGCGATCAACTTGAACGTCTAATTGGGTAGCGTACTCCCGCAAGCGGCAATTAAATACATCTAGGCAACCACAGGATAAACAGCGGGCAGCCTCCGCCTGGGCCACCTCCGGCGTGAAACCCAGTTCAAATTGGTTAAAGTTATCTTTACGCACAGCCGGGTCAACGGTGGGCATAACTGCCCTGGGCATCCTTTTTTGCCCTTCAAACTCCGCAGGGTCAATTTGAGCCAAGGAACCCCGGGTGGCATTGAATGGTTTTAGCTCACCCTTAACCACTTGGCCGCTTAGATATTGATTAATTGATATGGCCGCCCTCCGGGCATCCCCAACGGCCTGAACAACAGTTTTAGGGCCGGTAAAACAATCCCCGGCTGTAAACAGCCACTCTATCTTGGTCTGCATTGTGGCTTCATCAGCCTTTATGCAGCCCCTCTTGGTTAAGACGACCTCTTCGCTGCCAACCAGACTGGCCCGGTCTAATCTTTGGCCGATGGCGCTAATCACCATATCCGTGGATATTTCAAATTCAGAACCCTGCACAGGTTCCGGTCGACGACGGCCAGAGGCATCCGGTTCACCCAGCTGCATTTTGATACATTTTAAACCTTGCACCTGGCCCTCGGATTCAACAAAACCCAATGGAGCGGTGAGCATAGCAAACTGAACACCCTCCTCAATGGCTTGGGTTACCTCATGGGGGTTAGCAGGCATTTCTTCCCTTGAACGGCGGTAGACCACTGTTACCTGTTGAGCACCCAGGCGGACTGCTGTCCTGGCAGCATCCATAGCTACATTACCGCCCCCAATCACAGTCACTTGCTTTCCAATTTGGATGGGCTTTTTAAGAGCAACCTCACGCAGAAATTCAATGCCGGAATAAACTCCTTTCAGTTCTTCTTCCAAAGGTAACCTTAAGGTCTGGTTAGCCCAACAGCCAATTCCTATAAACACTGCATCAAAGCCCATTTGTTTCAATTGGCCAAGGGTGAAATCCCGCCCCAAAACCTTATTGCAAAACACATTCTGACAAAGCTCGGTAATGGCTGCAATCTCTTGGTCTAAAACCTCCTTTGGCAAGCGGTATTCCGGGATGCCGTAGCGCAGCATACCACCCAACTTAGGGGCTGCCTCAAAAATTGTTACCCGGTGGCCTTCAATGGCCAGGTAATAGGCTGCCGTTAGACCGGCAGGGCCACCACCGATCACAGCCACCTGTTTGCCGGTATCAGGTTTAGTCTGGGGCACATAGGGGTGGCCGTCTACCGAACCATGGTCCCCGGCAAATCTTTTTAAAGCACATATGGCCAAGGGTTCTTCCACTAAATTGCGACGGCATTCAGCTTCACAAAAACTGGGGCATACCCTACCCACCGAAGAAGGAAAAGGCATTTTTTCGCGAATAAGTTTAGCAGCCTCTTGAATTTGCCCATTGGCTATGTGAGCCACAAAACCTTGAATGTCAATACCAGCAGGGCAAGCCAGCTGGCAGGGGCCCACACAATCGCCATTGTGTTCGGACAGCAAAAATTCCAATCCTAACCGACGAACACCGATTATTTTCTCGGTGTCGGTTTTTACAACCATCCCTTCGGTTACCCTTGCCCCACAGGCTTGAACAAGCCCCCGGGCACCTTCAACTTCCACTAAACACTGGCGACAAGCACCGAAAGGCTTCAAGCGCGGGTCATGACAAAGGGAGGGAATTGCAAAACCATTTTCTCTGGCAACTTCTATTAAAATACTATCCTCTTCAGCCAGTACTTCTTTGCCGTTGATAATTAATTTGACCTTAGCCATTGGATGTTACCCCCTCTCCTTTTCCAGTGATTACCTGGATGGACTTAAACTTACAAACACTTACACACAAGCCGCACCGGGCACACTTTTCCTGATCAATAACAAAGGCTTGCTTCTTTTCACCGCTGATAGCCCCGGTAGGGCACTCCTTGCTGCATCGTCCACAGCCTTTACAAACATCGGCCTTTACCAGATAAGTAATTAATTCCTTGCACTTCTTGGCCGGACAAATTTTATCATTGATATGAGCCTCATATTCACTGCGGAAGTATTTAATGGTGGTTAAAACAGGGTTGGGCACCGTCTGACCCAGGCCACATAAGGCCCCGGCCCTGATTTTTTCGCCCATCTCCTCTAAAAGCTCTATATCGCCGGGCCGTCCTTCACCCCTTGTGATGCGCTCAAGAATATTTAACAACTGGTAGGTACCCACTCGGCAAAAGGTACATTTACCGCAGGATTCCTCTTTAGTAAAGTTTAAAAAGAACTTAGCAACATCCACCATACAAACAGATTCGTCCATAATTAACAGGCCACCGGAACCCATGATGGCACCAATTTTCTTTAAGGATTCATAATCTACCGGGGTATCACCCATAGCAGCCGGAATACAACCGCCGGACGGCCCGCCCGTTTGCACCGCCTTTAACTTACCCCCCGAAGCCAGGCCACCGCCAATGTCGTGTACAATTTCGTTAATGGTAATACCCATGGGCACTTCAATGAGCCCGCCGCGGGCAATTCCCCCCGCTAAAGCAAACACCTTGGTTCCCTTGCTGCTTTCAGTGCCAAAACGGTTAAAAGAATCAGCACCGTTTAAAATAATCCAAGGAACGTTGGCAAAGGTCTCCACGTTATTTATCGAACTGGGCTTACCCCAAACTCCCGATTGTGCAGGAAAGGGCGGGCGAATTCTTGGCATACCTCTTTTCCCTTCCACAGAGGCAATCAGCGCAGTTTCCTCACCACAAACAAAGGCACCTGCACCTTCCCTAATCATTATGTTAAAATTAAAACCGCTGCCTAAAATGTTATTGCCAATATATCCCTTTTCAGTTGCCTGATCTATGGCAATTTTCAGACGTTTTATGGCCAGGGGATATTCTGCCCGAATGTAGATATAACCGTTTTCAGCTCCCATGGCATAGCCGGCCAGCAGCATTCCCTCTAAAACACCGTGGGGGTTGCTCTCTAACACACTGCGGTCCATAAATGCACCGGGGTCACCCTCATCGGCGTTACAAATCACATATTTTTCCTTACCGGGCGACTTGCGAGCAAAGGACCATTTTGTTCCGGTGGGGAAACCGGCACCGCCCCTCCCCCTAAGACCGGAACGACTAATTTCATCAATCACCTGTTCCGGCGTCATGGACTGAAGTGCCTTTTTTAGAGCCTGATAACCCTCTACCTCCAGATAACTATCAATCTCCTCCGGGTTTATCACACCACAGTTTTTAAGAATAATTCTTTGCTGCCGTTCAATATAATCAGAGTCAGGTGTTTTGATACCATCCCCATAGACAATCCAATCAAGCACCGGGTTACCCTTTTGGATGTGCTCTTCAACAATTTGCGCCACTTGAGCCGGCTGTACTTTACCGTAAATATGCCGGGTACCGTCAGGATTGCGAATTTCCACCAGCGGCTCCTTGTAGCACATGCCCATGCAGCCACTAAAGGTTAACTGCACCTCAAAACCGTCAAGTGCTGTTTTAAAAGCCTCATACACCTTTTGTGCACCGGCAGCAATACCACAACTGGCCAGCCCAACATTCACTATAGTCCTTCCGGTACTAGACATTGGCTTCACACCCTTCCTTAACACTGCCCTCCGCATTACCGCATTGGCAGGACTTTCCCGCCTGCCTAACTAATTTTTTAACCTTTTCAGGGGTCATTTTGGCATAGGTTTCTCCGTTGAATGTTATCACCGGACCGTGACTACAGCATCCCAGACAAGCCACATGCTCCAAGGTAAACTTACCGTCCTCACTGGTGCCCTCGGATTTAATGCCAATCTCATTTTGGATAGCTTCGGAAAGCTGCTCTGCCCCTGCCAAATGACAGGCAGTGCCGTGGCAAACTTGAATAAAGTTATCCCCCACCGGTTCTAGTCGAAATTGAGCGTAAAAGGTGGCAATGCCATATAGATCACTGGCAGGTACTTTGGTTAGCTTACTGATGTAATCCAACATATCTTCACTGACATACCCAAAGCTAGCCTGCACCTGCTGCAAAATCATGATGGCCGCACCTTTATCATGGTTATATTTCTGTACTATCTCATCCAATGCTGCTTTATCGCTATCTTTAATGGTCTCTCCCATTGGAACCCCCCCATTTTTGTCATTTCATTAGAACTCGGAAAAAAAACATGGAACTACTTATACTTTTGCTTTATTGTCAGAGGAAAGAAAAAATCTCCTGGGTGTTTATCCCCGGAGATTCTTATACTGGTTATGCCACCGGTATACCGGTTAGTTATTTAATCGATATATACCATCGGTTTAATTAAATCGCGGGGTTTTTTCTACCATAAGATTGAATGCCTCTTCAATTAGTTCAAACCCGTTAAATCGCCAAGACCTTTCATTGTTGCTGTAACTTCTCCTTTTTTATTATTTCAATTAGTCAAGTAATACAACCGGCTTAATTAAATCCTTTGGCTTATCCTTCATTAACAAGAGGGCCTTTTCTACATTTTCCAAACCGTGAAACACATGGGTTACCAACTTACCAGGATCTATCCGCTTGTATTTGACCAGTTCAATCATTTTCTCCATTCTTACCCTTCCACCGGGGGTTAATCCACCGTTAATTTTCTTATGGGCCATACCAAATCCCCAACCGGCACGGGGAACAGGCAAGAATTCTCCTTCACCAAAGTAATTAATGTTTGATATTGTGCCACCGGGTTTGGTCATATTTACAGCGGAGGCCAGTATATCAGCATTGCCACCGGCAATAATGGTCACATCAACGCCTGCACCATCAGTTAATTTTAAAATCTGCTCTACAATATCCCCGTTTCTATAATTAACCACATCGGTTGCACCATAGGCTTTTGCGGCTTCCACACAAACCGGTCTGCTGCCCACAACAATTAACCTACCGGCCCCTCTTAACTTGGCACCGGCCACTGCCATTAGTCCCACCGGGCCAATACCCAAAACCGCCACGGTATCACCCAACTGAATATTTCCGTTTTCAGCCCCATGAAAACCGGTTGTTACCATATCAGGGATCATAACAGCAGTTTCTAATGGAATATCGTCAGGTAACAAGGCCATGTTCATATCTGCTTCATTTACAAGGAAGAACTCAGCCATTGAGCCATCCTTAATGTTTGAATACTGCCATCCTGCCAACATACCGCCGGAGTGCTGGTGGTATCCACCTTGTACCTCAGTGGTGTTCCAATTGGGCGTAATGGCCGGTACAACTACCCGATCTCCCACCTTAAAATCTTTTACTTGGCTGCCCACTTCAACCACTTCACCAACAGCCTCGTGGCCTAGGGTCATGTTATGCCTTTCTCCGATAGCTCCTTCAAACACGGTGTGGATGTCAGAGGTGCAGGGGGCCAAGGCCAGGGGACGGCATAGGGCATCATAGGGCCCAACCGCCGGCTTTTCCTTTTCCATCCAACCAACTTCACCAATGCGCACCATTACAAAAGCTTTCATTAACATACCCCCTAATAATTGTATCAATTTTCTAAATTGTCTCATTTGTACTTAGTTTTGTCACCATGACAGAGAGTAGTTTTCTGCCATACAGTTGGGTATTTAATAAATACCCAACCGGGTAGTTGAAAAAAGAGACAGCCGACATAACAAGGCCAAAAAAACAAAAAACCGACTGCCTGTCGGTTATCACTGCAAACTTAAATAATATTTTCTTGAATTAATTTGGCCACAAGGGCTATTCTATTGTGAACACCCATTTTGCGGATGATATTTTGTATATGGAATTTTACTGTGTTTTCGCTAAGATAAATTTGTTCGGCTATTTCACGGTTTGTTAATCCTTTGGCTACCAGTCTTGCAATTTCCAGCTGTTGTTTTGTTAAAACCGGCGAGCGACTACTTTCACCGGCTGCCCTTTCGTTCAGCTTCTTAATAATGTTGGCAGCCACCTGGGAATCCAGCACCGTTTCTCCCCTAACCACTGCCCTAATGGCTCGTTTTAATTCGGATATCTCAACATTTTTAATCAGAAACCCCTTGGCACCGGCCATCATGGCTTGAACTACGGTATCTTCTTGTTCTGCGTATGCGGTTAAAATAATAATTTTTAAGTCTTGGTATAATTCGGTAAGCTTTCTGCATATATCAATCCCTTTTTCCTCTGGCATTCGCTCATCCAGCAGTATTACATCAGGGCGGTTGGCTTTTACCATCTTCATTAATTCGCTGCCATTGGAAGCCTCGCCGGCAATTTTAAAATCTGGTTCACCTTGTAGAGTTAGTTTGAGCCCTTCCCGTACTATCTCATGGTCATCCACTATAATTATTGATATGGTGTCCATCTCAACCAACTCCTTCCACCGGAATCATAGCTATTACCTCTGTACCCTCCATTTCATTACTTTTAATTTTCAATGTACCGCTAAGATATTTGGCACGTTGTTTCATGTTTTTTATGCCAAACTTTCCCTCTTGGCGCCCTAAATTTTTTATGGTGTCCGGGGGTATGCCAACACCGTTATCAACCACTCTTAATTCAATGCAATTGTCCTTTAACGCTAAATTTATTTTTATTTGGGTGGCAGAAGCATGCCTTAAGGCATTAACCAATGCCTCTTGCACTATGCGATAGGTAATGTTCCGCACCACACCCGGCAGCTTGGGAATGGATTCATTTATATTAACTTCAATTTGTACTGAACCTGCTTCATTCAAATCATGGGCCAGACTTTCAATGCTCTCCTGTAAGCCCAGGGTAGCCTCAACGGTGCCAAACTCACACACCACTTTTCTAATCTCCTGTATGGCTTTATTGGCAAGTCCTTCTAAAAAAAGCAGTTTAGAGTGCACCGGTGATTCCGGGTCCAGCTCGTTAAGACACCATTTAATATTCAAACCCATACCAAATAAAATTTGTAATACATTATCGTGCAAGTCCCCAGCTATTCTGTTTCTTTCTTGGGAAATAATTTGCTCTTCCCTGGAACGGAAAAGAATATTATACATGTTTTTTAATTCCCTATTCTTTTCTTCCAACTGTTCCTTTTGTTTGCAAGCTAGCTGATAATGTTTTTCCGCCTCATTTTTCAGCCATAATATATCTTCAAATAGCCGGGCATTCTCAAGCACAATGGCCGTCTGGTTGCCCAGTATCTGTAATATAGATTGGCAACAATCATCCTCTTTATAAGCGCGAAAGAAGAGCAAGATTAAACCAAATAACCTATCCCTGGTTATTATGGGAAAGGAAATCATTTCTCTTAAACCATTCTGCCGGTACAAAAAGTTTAGTTTTTCGTCTTCCTGTAAGTTTTGTCTGTGGATACCGTAAGGGCAGGATTTGCTATTTTTGTTTATTTTGTCCAGTAAATCTGCGAAATAAGAATTGAGAAAATCCTTTTGCTCCAGTGGCAGGGGAACGTGCACACTTATCAAATCATCCACATTGACCAACACTATACTGTATTCTGCATCGGTTATTTTAAGTAAAGATTCTCCTATAGATTGCAGCAGTGGCTCTACTCCTTTGTTAAGCATGGCTAAATTATCAGACATTACTTTGAGCGATAAAAGGGCAGTTTTTAAGCGTGAACTTTCCGATTCTAATTCCTCAACCAAAACCCGGTTTTCAATTGCCACCGCCACCGGGCCCGCAATGCCTGAACAAAGCTCTAATTCTTCTAAAGTAAACTGATTGCCGGTTTCCAGGCGCTCAATTATTAACAAACCTAACATGTTACCCCTTGAAACCAAAGGCATTGCTAAAAATTCACTGTTATTAACTGAAAACCTCACCGGTTCCTTGTTCTTAATTACGTCATTCCAAAATTCTTCCTTCATTTTAAAAATGTCATCACTGTGCCGGTACTGCTGTATATAGGGTGTAAAAGTTATTTGCTCCCCCAGTTCCACCCTATATAAGTGGCAATTTACCGTCCCCAGCATTTTAGAAATTAGCCTATTGGTGTGATACAGTATTTGGTCAAAGGGTAAAATGTTGCTGATGGCCCTTGAAACTTCAAGGATGGTAATAGTCTGCTCTGCTTTTTTTTTCAGCAATTGATAGAGGTTTTCTATTTCCCTTTGGGACTTGGTGAGAAATAAATTACACCTTTGCATTTCGGCTACGCTTTTCTTAAGTTCGCTGTAGTGCGTTTTGCTACAGGTTTTTACCCCACTTAACCTTTCAAGGTTGGCTATCTTCACCAACAACTCATTTTGATAGCCCTTATTTTTAGTAGGTTTCAGTAAATCATAAATGTTAATGGGTTGGGCACTTCCGTGGACTACTTTTGTGTTATTGCCTGCCTTTAATCTATATGCCATTAAGCTACCCCCTGTACTAAACCGAGTTTTTAAATATCTTTATAATTTCATTTACACCTGCATCCCTGGGGTTAGTAATTAAACAGGCGTCCTTGGCAGCATTAGTGCTCAAAGTATTAATGCAATTTTCTGTTAACCGGCAGCCTGCCTTGGAAAAGTTCTCCACAATACCAACTTCCCCGGCCAGCATCCTAACCGCTTCCACAGCACTTTTAGCTGAGTCCCGCAGGCTTAAATTGTGTATCGGCTGGCCCATGGCTTCTGCTATTTTAGCAAACCTTTCGGTGCAAGCCGGTATGTTGTACTCCATAACATAAGGAAGTAATATTGCGTTAGCCATCCCATGGGGAAGATTAAATTTCCCTCCCACCTGATGGGCCATGGCATGGACAGCACCAATAAGGGCATTGGATGCGGCAATGGCGGCAAGCAAGCTGGCCTTTGCCATGGCATCCTTAGCCTCAAGATTGGTCTTGCTGGAAACTGATTTTCCCAGATTTGCAGATATTAAACGGATTGCGGTTAACGCATAGGAATCGGTAAGAAAATTAGCAGCAATGGATACATATGCCTCTATGGCATGGGCCAGGGCGTCCATGCCGGTATTGGCTGTGAGTTCCGGATCCTTTGTAGTAAGTATTAGGGGGTCTGTCACAGATATGTCCGGAACCAGGGACTTGCTCATTATTATCATTTTAACTTTTCTCGCCGTATCCACTATCACTGTAAATTGAGTTATATCTGCTCCTGAACCCGCAGTGCTGGGAACCATTATCATAGGCGGTAGCGGGTTAGTTATTTTGTCCACCCCTTCATAATCATGAATTGTTCCCGGGTGCGTAGCCATTATGGCCACCGCCTTTGCCACATCAATGGGACTGCCCCCACCCACGGCAATTATAGCGTCACACTCACTGCCTGAATATGCCTGGGTGGCTTTTTCCACCTCATAATCGGTGGGGTTGGGGTTTAATTCGTGCCAAATTTCGTATTCTAAACCCTCTTGCCGCAAATATTTTATAGCAACATCAATCCACCCCGCTTCTACAATTCCAGGGTCGGTTACCAAAAAAACCTTTTCCGCTCCTACTCTCAAGGCACAGTAACCAATTTGTTCAATTGCTCCTCTGCCGAAAATTATTTCAGGGATTCTAAACTCTTTAATAAAATCCATTAAAGAACCTCCCAATAAATGTTTAATTAGTTTAGATTTCTATATTTAATTAACTTTTCCTTTTTATTGACAGGTTGATTTTTGAATGTTTCGATTTTTATTAATTATTTGAATTTTTATGTCGCAAAAAAGGGGCAGTGCTTACACCGCCCCGTCACTAAGCCTGTGGATTACGGTTTTCTTTTAAAAAGATATAAATTTCAAATTCACCTATGGGAGTTATTAATGGCAAAAGCAGTGCTTTTCCCGAGGCCATAGACATGGATTTGTTTACCCCCACAAATACCTGGGGCGGTACAATATCACAGGTAAGGTTGTTGGCTGTCAAATAGGTCATTGCATTGCCGCCCACTATGTTAGCCACTTCCCCCAAAGCCGACGAGACAAAGCTGTCAATTTCATCCATCTCCATGCCGGACATTATTTTAACCATTTCTAAAACCATTTCTTTGGGAAAGCTAAATAAAATTGTACCTTTAAGATCCCCGGTGACACCGATGACCACGTTGGCTTCCTTGCCCGGGACCATATCCTCAACAACACCCAGTTTCCCTTGCTCTGTTTCAATGGAAAGCATCAAGCGAAATACATCCTGGGTAGCCTGGTAAAAAGGATTTATATATTCTGCTCTCATTTACTTTCATCCCCCTGACTCTGCACATATTCTCCAATTTTTTGATCCATTGCAGCAACGTGCATAATCAACCACGTCATCAATTTGCCGCCAAACTCCTGCACCAGTTCTTCACTGTAACCTTCCTTATCAAGTCGTTCTGCGTACTGACCCACTGATGCTTTGAATTTTGCATGTGCTTTTTTATGGTTTTCAAGATCAGGGTAGTTGATGCTCTCTTGATATGCCTCTTCATCATCAAAATGAAATATGACATATTCCTGCATAAAGGCCATGGTTTCTTTCACCTGAGCCAATTTCTCCTCCCAATCAGTCTTTTGTTGAACTACTTGAATAAAAGCTGATACCCGGCGAAATAGCTCTTCATGTTGACGGTCAATGGTGTCTACACCGATTTTATATTTTTCTTTCCACATCATCGCCAATCACTCCCTTTACTCATCTCTGATTATAGGTAATGCTTCTACAAAAACCACAAAATTCCTACTAAGCTACAATACTTTAGTTAGTTAGAAAACAATAGCACCGGAAAGCTTGGCTTCCGCCTGCCCTTATCCGGACGCAAGCCAAGCTCTCTTTGGAGCGTAAATATCCGGCTAGTTTAACCTTTGCCCTTTACTTTGTAAATACTCATCTATGGCCTTTGCGGCCTTTTTACCGGCGCCCATGGCCATTATAACCGTCGCTGCGCCGGTGACCACATCGCCCCCGGCGTACACCCCTTCCATGGAGGTGCCCATGGTATCTTCATCCACCACTAATCCACCCCATTTATGGGCTTTAAGTCCTTGGGTTGTTTGGCGTATGAGTGGATTCGGTGATTGGCCTATGGCTATAATGACGGTATCTGCTTTAACGGTAAACTCAGAGCCCGGTTTTTCTATGGGGCGCCTTCTACCGGAGGCATCGGGCTTACCCAATTCCATTTCAACACATTTTACAGCCTTAACCCAACCATCTTCACCCATAATCTCAATGGGGTGGGTAAGGGTTTTGAATTCTATTCCTTCTTGCTGGGCGTGATCTATCTCTTCACGTCTGGCCGGCATTTCTTCCATACCACGGCGGTAGATAATACAGGTGTTTTTTGCACCCAGTCTTTTTGCCGTCCTGGCGGCATCCATGGCCACATTTCCGCCCCCAACCACCACTGCATTTTTACCAACATAAATAGGTGTGGGGTTGTTGGGAAAATCATACGCCTTCATTAAATTAACACGGGTAAGAAATTCATTGGCTGAATATACACCGTTAAGGTTTTCACCGGGTATTTCCATAAATTTAGGTAATCCGGCGCCGCTTGCCACAAACACGGCCTGATAGCCGTCTTCAAACAATTCCGGTATAGTTATTGAACGGCCAACAATTACGTTGGTAACAATCTCAACGCCCATATCCTTAATTTTCCTAATTTCTTTCTCTACCAACGACCTTGGCAGTCTAAACTCCGGTATGCCATAGAGCAGCACACCGCCGGGGGCATGCAGAGCCTCAAAAATGGTTACAGAATAGCCCATCCTTGCCAATTCCCCGGCACAGGTCAAACCGGCCGGGCCGGAACCCACCACCGCAACCCGGCCTACTCGCTTTTTGGCCACTGCACCGGTCAATTCCTTATCTCCGGCAAAGTCAGCTGCAAAACGTTCTAACCTTCCAATAGCCACCGGCTCACCCTTATTAGCACGGATACATTTTGCCTCACACTGACTTTCCTGGGGACAAACCCTGCCACAAATGGCCGGTAATGTGTTTTGCTTAAAGATAGTTTTATAGGCTTCCTCCGGTTTTCCCTCTGCTATTTTAGTAATAAATTCGGGAATAGGCACTCCCACCGGACACCCTTCTACGCAGCGGGCATTTTTACAGTTAAGGCAGCGCAGGGCTTCTTCCATGGCCTGTTTCTCTGTATAGCCCAAGGCCACCTCATCAAAGTTTTTTTTGCGTTCATGGGGAGGCTGTACAGGCATATCAACTTTATTGGGTCGCTTGCGGGGCATTGTTATCCCCTCCTTTCAACACACAGTGGTGTTCTGTGCATTTACTTTCCAAGTTCCGATACTTTGTTTGCCTCATCATGGCCTCGTCAAAATCCACTAAAAAACCGTCAAAGTCTGGGCCATCCACGCAGGCAAATTTAGTTTCCCCTCCCACAGTGACCCTGCATCCGCCGCACATCCCTGTGCCATCTATCATTATGGGATTAAGGGATACATGGGTGGGAATGTTGATGGTTTTGGTATAGTCCACCACTGCCTTCATCATCGGCAATGGACCGATGGCTATTACTTTGTCATACGAATACCGGCTTACTAAGTCTTTTAAACCGTCAACCACATTACCCTTCATGCCTCTGCTGCCGTCATCGGTGCAAACAAATACCTTTGCAAACCCTTGAAACTCTTCTTCAAGAATAACAAATTCATCGGATCTGCCCCCGAGTATGACATGGGTTTCAACCCCCATGGAGGCAAGTTTCTTTAGCTGGGGTAATAATGGGGCCGCACCAACGCCGCCGGCTACTCCCAGCACTCTTTTATATTTGCCGTCCAGCTCAGCCGGCACACCCAATGGCCCGGCACAATCACTGATATGGTCTCCCTCATTTTTTGTGCTGAGCTTGCGGGTGGAATAGCCCAGTTCTTGATAGACAATGGTTATTGAGTTTCTGTCACGATGATAATCCGCAATGGTAAGGGGAATTCTTTCCCCGTTTTCATCAACCCGTATAATAACAAACTGGCCCGGCTGGCAGCTTCTGGCCACGTAGGGTGCTTCTATTTCCATCAGGCACACCAAGGAATTTAACCGTTTTTTCTTCAATATCTTATACATATCATTCACCTTTCCCAAGCCGTGGAACAATAAAATCACTCTCTCAAATAATAATAGTTAATTATTATTATTAGAAAGAGTGATCTCTTTAATACCTTACACCGGGGTAACAAAAACGAAGCAGTTGCAAGAAAATTTAATTAATTTGCTTTTTAAATCTGACAAAAAATTGGGTCCCCCTGGAACCGGTTTTTATTTCATGGCTGGCTTTATATTTTGAAATAATATCTAAACAGGTGGCAAGTCCTAATCCTGTGCCGCACTCCTTTGTTGTAATAAAAGGGGTACCTATTTTATCAATCACATGTTGATTTATGCCATTGCCCTGATCTTCAACCACCAGCACCACCTTGTCAGTTTCCTGATATGTTTTTATTGTTAATCTGCCTTCGTCCATAGATTCCAACCCATTTAACACGAGGTTAATTATCAGGATGCGGGCTTCTTCTGCATCTATGTAGACATCCGGGATTTCCCCCAGGATTATTTTTAAGTCCTTTTTTTCCAGGGCAGCCTTTGCCCTTATCATGGGGTAGACTGATTTTATAACATCATTTAGGTTATTTAGTTTATATTTAACCGGTCTTGTTTTATCTTGTTTCATATACTCCTTCAACAATAAACTGGCCCTGTCAAGCTCCCCTAACATAATATTAAAATGTTTTTTGCAATGGTTACAGTCCCCCTTATCCCTCATTAAATAATGTATTATACCGCGCAAAATAGTGACCGAGTTTTTTAATTCGTGATTTATCATTCAATGGCCTCCCCCAATAAGAATGCATAATGGCTCTTCAAATCACCGGTGTTTATTTTTTTTAGGCATTGAATAAATTTATCCACTAGATATGGTTCAAATTGCGAACCTGAACAATTAAATAACTCTAATTTTGCTCCGGCCAGTGTCAAGTTGTCTTTATAGCATCTTTTGGATACCATTGCATCAAAACAATCAGCTATACAAATTATCCTGGCTGCCAGGGGTATTTCTTCTCCTTTTAACCCATAATACCCCTTACCGTCCCATCTTTCGTGGTGGTATTTAACTATGGGTAATAGATAGGTTAATTTGGCATACCTTAACAGTATTTCTTCCCCGTAGTGACAATGCTTTTTTATTTCCCGGAACTCACTCACAGTGAGTTTTCCTTTTTTATAAATGATGGAGTCATCTATACATATTTTACCGATATCATGTATCAAGCCGCCTAACATGATTTTGCCGGTCTCCCTTTGACTAAGTTTTAGTTCCTCAGATAAGAGCATACTTAGAAAAGCAACGTTTCCGGAATGAATCTGCAGATCCACCGGCATTAATTTAAGTAGCCCTCCCACTGGAGTTTGCAAGTTGTACCACCCCATGCAGTAATTATTCTTAGCTATGTTTTATTATCCATTAATTTGGATTTTATTTCTATATGTAAGGTTCTACTAGCCAATTTGAATGCTTAAATAACCATAATAAGATGCTTTCGTCTTATACCAGTGGTGTAAAAAAATTCACACCCCTTAAAAGGGTGTGAAAAACTTATCCCTGTGCTCTTCAAACTTATACCTGCTCATATAGGCATTTTTGTTGCTGCCATAAAACTCAATAAGATATGACCTGTTACCAATGTCTTTAATTTTTTTCACTTTGTGCAGGTTTACAATATAGGATTTGTGAACCCTTAAAAACTCATCCCCGATGGTATTTTCTATTTCTATAAGGGTATCATTTATTTCATACACATTGTTAGCGGTATGAATAAGGGATTTTTTGTCAATTTTTTCAACAAATATAATATCCTTCAGGGATACAAAAAACATTTCGTTTTTTTGCTTAATTAATATCTTTTCTTTTTTTTCTCTACATGCTTTCTTAGCAACTTTGCTTGCAAGGGTACTTATAACTTCCAATAACCTCTCCCTTTTTATCGGTTTTAAAATATAATCATAGGGATGTACCGCAAAGGAATCCACAGCATATTTTGAATAACCGGTTATAAAAACAAAGGTGGTATTGGGGTTATAATTATAAATAATTCTTGCCACATCAATGCCATTTAAACCCTCGACGGGGGCCAATTCAATGTCAAGCAAGGCAATTTGCGGCTTGTAATCCCTTGCAAAGCTTATTGCCTCGGCACCATTGGAAGTATCATAAACTTCCTTTACCAAAGGGTTTTCTAGCACCATCTTTTTGAGAAACCTTCTGGTATATTCCTCGTCTTCCAGCAGCAATATTTTTGCCATGATTAATCAACCTTATTTTTTTAAACTTTTAGGAGTATCGGGTTCATATAGCATCCAAATACTATTGATGCCGATACCGGTGCCGGCCACAAACATTAATGCACTGCCTAAACCGGTGAGAAGCATTGTTTTTAGCCCCTTAAACATGGCCATACCCCCTTTCTAATTTATTTAACATTATGTCTATTCTTTGGAGTACCTTATAACCCAGCGGTGTAATTAAAAAGAAGCCAGTCAGTACCCCCAGTGTTGCCGCAAAGGCATAGTGCAACATATTGGCATGTATTAAAAAGGCAAGACTAATCAACCAAATAACTATTACAATAAACACCTTAACCTTTTGTTTTCGCCTGAGCCTAACGTCCCTTATTACTTTTTTTTCTGTACCGGCAGGTACCCATTTATAGGTAGCATAGCAGCCCAATAACAGGGCTAAAGCAGCAGTAATAATCAATATGTTTACAGAAATATTTATTGTGGCTATTTTAGACAGGCCCAGTATCATGGCTGCCCCTACCACCAGGCACCTTGAATATGTGCCCAAGTGAACACCGCCACCGTAACGGCGGAGGAAAATAAAAAATAATGAATATGCCAACACCACTTCTAATATCCCGAGAATTAACGCCAGGGTTAATATTACTGTTAATTTAACTGTAGCACCAATAACAATCTGAAGCCCATAGGAGTACACTTCCACTTGGTCATTGGACACTTTCAACTGTTCTCCTAACCCCTGGGCAATTCTGTCAGATACTCCCTTTATCATTTGCCACCGCATCCTTATCAGGTATACATACTATAAACGAGGTTTTCTTATCCGAAATAACCTCTATATTACCATTATATTTTTTCACCAGTTTAGCCACTAAATAGAGACCATACCCCCGGGCCTCCGAGCCCTTAGTGGTGTAGCCGGCTTTAAAAATATTTTCTTTGTCTTGAATCCTAGGCCCTGAATTATGGACATATATTACAAAACTGTTGTTCTCATACTTTATTTCCACCGAAACTCTTTGATTATTATTATCTTGTATCGTTGCCTCAATGGCGTTATCTATCAAGTTGCCCATTATACTGCATAAATCCCAAGGCTCAACGCTAATTTTATTAATATCGCACTTTACAGCAACGGCAAAGTCAATGCCCTTGGATTCAGCCACCTTGCGCTTAGTATTAATTAATGCTGTAAATGCCGGATTGCCAATATACACTATGTCATCCGTGTGCCAGTAGTTGTCCACTATACCGTCAATATATTCCCTTGCCTTTCTTTCTTCATCTAAATATAACATGGCCTGAATAGTTTGAATGTGCCTTGTATGTTCATGTTTTTGTGTTTGCAACACCTTCAATAAATTTTCAATTTGCTGAAGATGTGTTTTTAACAGTCTAACTTCTAAAACTTTCTTTGCATTCTCCTCTATACCTTTAATAGAAAATACCACAAGACCACTCAAAATAACTACAACAATATTAATTAATGGTAAAAAACTTTTTAAAACCGCTATGTCCTCAGACATATATATTAAATGGTTAATAATTAATATGAATATGGTTTGCACAAGTATAGTTACTATTATCAATAATTGACTGCCCTTTAGCATACATTTCAAACCTCATGATGTATACTTAAGTCGTATATAACAAATCCACATTTATTTACTAACATATATATCCCAAGCATCACTATACACAACGGTATAAATGCTAATATTATTAATGCAGGATATAAAGATAATTCATTAAAGCTTACGTTTATTATACCCAAGATTACTGGAAGCATTAAACTTTGTAATACACCCTCAATTATAACTCCAGTCATTATACATATTAATGAGTGCCAAAATTTAATGTTAGTAATACTACTTACTAAAACAGCACTTATTAAGACAAAAGAGAATGTATGTATACCAAACGGTATGGGAAGCATTCTTATAAAAAACCCAAACATGCAACTTATCGATGAAATAATGATAATATGTTTTATACTAATATTTAGGTTGTAAAGTTTAAATCCAAGTAATATTACCAAAATTGCTTCTGGGATGCTTTGAAATAAAACGACGTACCATGGTATTGCATACATATTTCATCCTCCTTTAGAAAAATCAAGACATTTCTAAAGGAAATTAGACACTAAGACAAAAATTCCTTTATTGCCACTTTTTACAATATACTATTTTTTTAGCTCTACTCCTTTTAGCTCTCCCTAAATAACCAACTTATCGACTTAAATAGCATCTGTATCGGTCCTTTTAACCATAATGCAAAAAGGCATCACCTCTGTGATGCCCCTTAATTAAAACTCTATTCTATCTTCCTTCCTATACCCGGTAAAACTCAACTGGGCAATCAAATCATTATTATCATCGGACACATTAACCTTGTAGGTGCAGATTCTTTTAGAGGCCGATACTTCCTTTGCTTCAGCTATTAACACATTTCCTTTAGATGCCTTAAGATAAGCCACATTGGCATTAATGCCGACGGTTACTTTTCCCCCTGCATTGGAAGCCACTGCAAAGGCAAAGTCCGCTAAGGTAAAGATAACCCCTCCCTGGATCATATCCAAACCATTTCTGTGTTTGTCTGCAATTTCCAATTCAGTGACGGCATATCCGGGCTCTGCTTTAACAATCTTTATTCCCACATGGGCTGCAAATCTATCCCTTTCGAAGAACTTTTTTATCTTTGTGATCATCGGTAACCTCCATAAATCAATACACCGGTATTAGTCCCGGATTATCCCCGGTTATACACCGTCCGCCGTCGGGGGTAACTAAAAAAGTATTCTCTATCCCCACCATGCCCACCTTTGCTATTCCCTTTTTAGGTTCCAAGGCAAAGAACATTCCCTCTTGCATTGGTTTATTAAAACCCTTAGCAATAACCGGCATCTCATCTATATGCAGTCCAATTCCATGCCCTAAGAACTTAACTGTGCGTCCTCCAAATCCCATAAAGTTTTTCAGAAAATCCGTATCTAAACTGTCCATTATATGTTCATAGATCTCAGATGGTATAGCGCCGGGCTTTAGCATGGAGGCAATCTTATTTTGTATTTCAACACATCTGTTATGCTCGGCAATCACTTCATCGGGAAGGGGACTGCCAAACATATATGTCATTGTCTTGTCGGTATGGTAACCATCCACCCCACAGGCCACATCAATAAAAACTAAGTCTCCTTTTTTGAGCTTGCGCTCATGGCTTCCCAGTAAAGGTACCGCAGGGCTCATGCCATAATGACCACCGGGCCCGTTAAAATAGGTGGGGTAAATGGAACTTTCCCCAAAACAGACGTGTCCCAATATCATCTCACAGTCAAACATACTAAAACGTGCCAGGCCGTGATGCCCTTCACGCACCAGTATTGAAAACAATTCTGTGGCTAACTCTGTTTCGCTCATGCCTTCCCTAAGTATTTTAGGCACCATATCTTCAAATACCCGTTGGTGGATTTTACCTGACTCCAACATTAAAGATTGCTCATAGTCACTTTTTACCGACCTAATGGCCGCCAACTGGGCATCAAGGGATTTAACCTCTTTGACCGGGAAATATTTTTTAAACCGCTGAAGCATTGCCAGCGGCACCACCTCGGTCTCCATGTACACTTCCTGGGGAAAAGCACTGACTGCTGCGGCAGCATCACGGTAACTGTTCATTGGTTTGATATTTGGGAACAGGGACTCGTCCACTGCCCTCTCATAGCTGCGCCGCACCCATAATACCGCTTCATCGTCCCGGGGAATAAATAACATACCGTCTTGCATTGTCCCGGTGAAATAGTAGAGGTTTACCTTGCTGAAAATTACCGCCATCTGCCAATGGGCATCTGTTTCCGACATTTTACTTCTAAAACGGTTAATGCGGCTTTGTAATTCTTTTAATGGCACTTGTTTTTTCATGTTTTAATCCACTCCAACATTTCTTTATAATTCTTTTTAGCATCTTGATACCCGGCATCATATAGCCGGGCCAGTTTTTGTGGGTTTCTCTCAATTCTACTGACAGTAACGGGCCGCTCAGGGCGGATAACAAATACCTTTTTTTCTGATTGCAGTTTGTTAATATAATCCAGTGTTTCATTATAAACCTTATACTGGTTTTTCATCGCCCGATAAATATTTTCTTTATCCGGGTATAGCATTTTAGCAAACAATTTTATTTTAGACGGTTTTTTTCTATAGGTTCCGTCCCTGGTCAGTACAATTACATTTTTACTGTTGCCGTCTTCCTGGGACTTTCGAATTGGTATCGGGTCCACAATGCCACCGTCCATTAAATTTAATCCATTTAGCTTTACCGCAGTGCCTATCACCGGCAGACTGCTTGATGCTATCACCGCTGTGAGAAAATCCTTACAGCTCTCCTTTTCAAAATAAACCGTTTCACCGGTATCACAATCCATGGCATTGGTAACAAATCTCTGTTTAGATTGCCAAAAGGTTTGGTAATCAAAGGGCACTAATTTGTTTGGTATGTCATTGAAAATAAAGTCCATGCCAAAAACACCTTTGCCCTTAAGTAAATTAAAGTAATTTATGTATCTTTTATCAGAAGGGTAATTAAGATAAATTTCCAAATTGCGACCATATTGCTTTGAAATATAAGAAAGGGCGTTACAAGCCCCGGCAGAAACTCCTATTACATAAGGAAAGTAAAGATCCTTTTCAATAAAAAAGTCCAACACACCGGCAGTGTAAGCCCCTCTCATTCCGCCGCCTTCCAGTACCAATCCAACATGCTGCAAACTTGTTCACCTTCCACCCTTTTCTATTGTTACCAGGCTATTAATATGCTACTAGGTTAATACATTAACAGTCAAGGGGTAGAGCCAAATATTGCATGCTTTTAATACTTAAGGCGGCTATAAACTATTTTTCAATGAAGGTTAGTGTTTCGGTCCTTTCCAGTGCCTCCTCGATTAAGGTCTCCATGTCTAAAAGGCTTTCCACCTTGGCAATTTTACCCTTATTTGGCTTTACTGTAAGGGGTCCTTTGGGCAAAAACAAGGTGCAGCAATCTTCATGGGGCCGGATGGATATATCATAGCTGCCAATTTTACGTGCCAATTCCATAATCTCGCTTTTATCAAAGGCCACCAGGGGTCTTAACACCGGCATCTGTGTCACCTCGTTAATTACGGCCATGTTTTCCAGTGTTTGGCTGGATACCTGGCCCACACTTTCGCCGGTAATGAGCGCCAGGGCCTTGTTCCTCATTGCAATCCGTTGGGCAATACGAAACATGAAACGCCTCATCACCGTAATCCTTAAACTCTCTGGGCACAGCTTATGAATAGCCTTTTGGATTTCGGTAAAATGTACAAGGTGCAGTATAAATTGATCATCGTACTTTGCCAGCAGCCGGCATAAATCTTTCACCTTTTCCTTTGACTTTTCACCGGTAAAGGGGAAGCTGTGAAAGTGCACCGCCTCCAACGACACCCCTCTCTTCATGGCCATCCAGCCCGCAACCGGACTGTCTATTCCCCCGGACAGTAACAGTACACCCTTACCGTTTGCCCCCACCGGCAGGCCGCCGGCGCCCGGTATTGTTTCCGAAAAAATATATGCCTGGCCATGTCTCACATCCACCGATACCACCAATTGCGGATTGTGCAAATCTACCTTTAAACCCGGGATATTTTCCAGCAGATAGCCTCCCACTTTACTGGCCAGTTCCATGGAGTTTAAAGGGAATTTTTTATCCGCTCTCTTCACCGTCACTCGAAAACTGACCTCTGCCTCTTCCCCCGACTTGTTATCTTCTCTTTCTTTCATCGCCTTTAGCAAGGTTGCCTTAGCCGTATGATATATTGCCTCTTCCTCAGCATTTATCTGGGTTACCAGGCTAAAGGAGGCGATGCCAAAAATGGTTTTCAGCCTGCTAAAAGCCTCGTCGCGATCGATATTGCCGATATTAACCAGCATTCTGCACTGTAGTGTTTTTATCTTGATATGACCTAAGGGGCGCAGTAAGCGTTTCACGTGGTAAACCAGCTTATTTTCAAAATGATATCTGTTCCGCCCCTTTAATGCTATTTCTTCATAACGGATTAATATTAAGTTAGCCAAAACTGCGCAGCTCCTTTACAATCTCCTTTAGCTTATCAATAACAACACCGACCTGTTCGGGTGTGTTATGAGCACAAAAACTAAAACGAATGGCCCCTTCCTGCTCCACATCACTTAATCCCATGGCCCTTAGTACACCATTGTCGGATTTTTTTCTGGATGAGCAGGCTGAACCGGTAGAAACAAAAATTCCTTCACCCTCCAGAGCATGTAGTAACACTTCCCCCCTTAACCCAATAAAGGAAATGTTAGCAATATGCGGTGCCGAATACTTACTGCCGGGCATGGGCCCATTTAACCTGCACCGGGGTATGCTATCCAGTATTCCCTCCACCAGCATTTTTTTCATCTCTGCCATTTGTTCATTATTTTTATTTAAAGAATCTTCCAGCTCTGCAACTGCCACCCCAAAGCCGGCAATGGCAGGAACATTTTCTGTACCCCCACGAAGGCCAAATTCCTGCCCGCCACCATCTATTTGAATTTTAAGCCGGGTTCCCGCAGATAAATATAAGGCACCGATGCCTTTGGGACCATGGGCTTTATGGGCACTTAAAGACATTAAGTTAACACCGAGTTTTTCAGGATTTAAAGGTAGTTTGCCCAGGGCTTGTACAGCATCCACGTGCCAAATCGGTAATTTATTATTATTTCTCACCGTCTTTATTATTGAGGACAATTCTTCCAAGGGCTGAATTGACCCGGTTTCATTGTTTACATACATGGTACTGATTAAAATGGTGTCTTCACGCAAAGCCCTATGTAAATCTTCCGGCAGCAGCACACCCTCGTTATTCACCGGCAGGTATGTTACCTCAAAACCCTCTAGCTCCAACTGTCCGCACACCTTTAACACAGCCGGGTGTTCTATTTGGGTGGTAATGATGTGCTTACCCCGGTTGGCATAGGAGTAGGCCGCCCCTTTAATTGCTAAATTGTTGGCCTCGGTACCCCCGGAGGTGAAAATAATCTCCTTGGTCCCGGCCTTTAGTATTCTTGCCACTTGCTCCCTGGCCGTGTTCACCGCCTTCTCTGCCTCTACCCCTAAACGATGCACCGAAGAAGGGTTGCCATATATATTTGTCAGGCACTCTATCATGGCCTTCACTACACCAGGCGAGGGTTTGGTGGTGGCACTGTTATCAAGATATATCAACTGTTTCAACATATAACCCCCTTATAGTAATTTTTTTATATTTTACTACAAATACCTTCTTTTTTATAAAATTATATACCGGCTCCTTCGTTGACACAAAAATGGGGTGGATAATTACCCACCCCATTTAACTTATTTTTTACTCCACAAACCAGGGATATTATATTGTTCTTCTATACCCCATTCCATTATTTCCTCAACCCTTGGCCTTTCCCCGCCACCTATTTTGCTGTGGGACCAACCAAAGCGTTTCTTCATATCCACCAAATATTCTGCATGTTTAAAAGGTGCCAGCACCACATCGATAACCGGCACTCCCAGTTCCTTTTGCAGCTGCCGGTAAAAACCAAACTGAACGGTACATCCCAGTATGATCGCCTCTGCACCGTCCTCTTCCACCGCCCGCCGGGCCTCTTCCCTTAGCCGCTGTTCGGTAAAGTTTTCATCGGCGTGGAACTCCAGCACCCCTAAGCCCAGTGCTCTAAATGATGCCAATTTATCTCTATATCCGTATTGATATACATTTCTGCGCATGGCAGGTACCCATTTTTGGCGACCGACAATGATAGAAAAACTATCGCCCAGGCTGGCAGCAATTTGCATCGATGCTTCAGCCGGACCGGTGACTATCATGTCATCCACCACTTCCCTGGCCACCGACAGAAAGGGGTCATAAAAACAACCGATTACCGCTGCATCATAACCGTCCTTTTCAGCCTGCATAACGGTGTGCAGCATATCGGCGGCAACCAGCGACTCATAGTAATGATACTCCAAATGATGGGGGCCTCTTTTCAACGAGATTACCTCAACCTCAGTGGTATCCCGTTTAGCTTCCTTGAGCATGTTTTTTACGTCCTTATCCCAGGTGCTGTGGCCCACCGGATTTATAAACAGAATTTTATCCTTACTCATCTTTACACCACCTCTTAAACATTTACTTTACCCATAGGCATGGCAGCGTACAAAGTGTCCCGCAGAGGCTTCCACCATTTTAGGATCCTCTTTCATGCACAGCTCTGTCTTCTCGGGACAGCGCAGGTGGAAACTGCACCCCGGGGGAACATTAACCGGCGACGGTATCTCACCGGTGGATTCAACTTTCTTCGGTTTGAAGGCCTCTTCCGCTTCAGAAACCACCGGAATAGAAGATAATAACATTCTGGTATAGGGGTGTAAAGGGTTGACAAAAAAGTCATCGGTTTTGGCCATCTCACAAATTTTACCTAAATACATGATGGCAACCCTGGTGGCAATATTTCTCATCAAGCTCAGGTCGTGGGTAATAAAGAGATAAGTCAGTTCCCTTTCTTTCTGCAGCTTAATCAACATGTTAATAATTTTAGCTTGAATGGAAACATCCAGCGCCGAAGTGGGTTCGTCTAAAATAATAAACTTTGGATCAGATGCCAAGGCCCGGGCTATGGAAATCATCTGCCTTTCACCGCCACCCATGGCGGTTGGCGACTTGTATAGATAACTGGGCGAAAGCTCCACCAATTTCAGCAGGTCTATTATTTTTTGGGTAATATCCCCGTTGCCCCCTGTTTTGTGCACAGTAAAGGGCAGCTCTAATATCTGCTTTATTGTTTGATGGCTGTTTAAGGATGAGCCCGGGTCTTGAAAGACTATTTGCAGATCCTTCTTCAGCGACAAGGGCCTTTTTTCACTGGGAATGCTGATATCCCGGCCCTCAAAAAGTATCTGCCCACCGGTGGGCTGATACATACCCACAGTGGTATAGGCGATGGTGCTTTTACCCGAGCCTGATTCGCCCACCAAACCCATAATTTCACCCTTCTGTATATTGAGGTTTACGCCGTCAACTGCTTTGACGTACACCTTCTTGCCCCCGGGACCGTTCACAGGAAAATATGTTTTTAAGTCTTTTAACGTCAATATATCTTGGGACATTTATACACCTCCTAGATATGGAAACAGGCCACCCGGTGACCGTCCCCAGTATCAAGTAAAGTGGGTTTCTCTTCTTTACATCTGCTTGTTGCCCTGGGGCAGCGAGGGTTGAAACGACATCCGGTGGGCGGGTCAGTATAATCAGGAATACTGCCAAAAATACCTTCAGATAAGCCGCCACCGCTCAACTTCGGTACTGATTCCATCAAGCCAACGGTATAAGGGTGTAGGGGGCGGGCAAAAAGATCGCTGGTTTTGGCCACTTCCACAATATTGCCGGCATACATCACATAGATGCGGTCTGTCATTTCCCTGGCCACCCCCAACGAGTGGGTAATCATCACCAGCGACATGCCCTTTTTCTCCACCAGGCCCCTCAGTAAACGGTGTACCTGATCTTGAATGGTTACATCAAGGGCGGTACCCGGCTCGTCGGCAATTAATAAATCCCTTGGGGTCATGATAGACATGGCAATACAAATGCGCTGTTTCATTCCGCCGCTTAGCTGATTAGGGTAACTCTCAAGAATTCTCTCCGGGTCAGGTATATAAACCTCTCTAATAGCCTGGGCAGCAATGCTTTTAATTTCTTTCTTTGTTAATTTATTGCCGCCTTCGTTGGCATATTTAATAACATCATACAGCTGGGTGCCAATGGTAAACACCGGATTAAGCGCAGCCGAAGGTTCCTGAAAAATCATTGAAATACCTTTGGTACGAACTCGCTGCAGGTCTGCCGGGCTCATTTTTAATATATCCTGCCCTTTAAAAAGCACTTCCCCCTGGGGTATGTGTATCTGGTGTTCAGGAAGAATTCTAAGCACCGATCGCATGGTGGTGGTTTTTCCACAACCGGCTTCGCCCACCAAACCCACCTTTTCCCCTTTGTTCACATGGAGGTTTACCCCTTCCAGAACCTTTGAGTAACCGCCAAAGGTACGATACCAGACCTTGAGTTCTTTAATGTCTAAAATTGGGTTACTCACGTTCATTCTCCCCTTTCGAGAGCATATCGCGTATTCCGTCTCCTAAAAAGTTAAATCCGAGAATAATAGTCATAATAGCCAGGGAAGGGAAGATAGTCATCCACCACATATCAGGCATGTACCGCGATCCGTCAGCCACCATTTGACCCAGTGCCGGGGTAGGTGCCTGTTCACCCAAACCAACAAAACTTAAAGAAGCGCCAATCAAAATAACCCAACCCACATCCAGCGCCATTTTTGTAAAAATAGGCGACAGACAATTGGGTAATATTTCCTTAAATAAAATGTGCACCTTGCTGGCTCCGGTTAGTTCGGCAGAAATGACAAAATATTCATTACTTAATGAAGTGGCCATACCGTAAACCAAACGGCAGTACCAGGGCCACCACATTACAGTCACCGCCAGCATGGCATTCATTAAATTAGGCTTAAGCACTGCACAGATGGCCAGCGCCAAAATCAGTGGGGGTACCGCAAGAAAGATGTCTGTGGTACGCATGATCACGGTATCTATCCAGGAACCCCGGTAATAACCGGCCAACAGTCCCAACAGCACACCCACGGGTACAGATATGGCTAACACCATTGCCGGCATTAGCAGAGCGCCCTGGAAGGCAAAGACAATCCTTGTGAAAATATCTCGCCCAAAAACATCAGTACCCATTATATGGCTTGACGAAGGAGCTATACTGGCACTTTTGTAATCCACAAACTCCCCGGCATGATGGGGGTAAGGAGTGATAAATGGGGCCAGTATGGCAGCAAAAACCACTGTTACCACTATGACTAAGCCAATCACCGAAAGCTTGTTGCGTGAAAACTTATACCAGTTTTTATGCAGTGCATTCTTTATCCTCACAGACCTGGGAGGAAGTGAATAATCTATGGGTTTTTGTACGTCTGTTTGCATTAGGTCTTCCCTCCCAACCGAATACGTGGATCAAGGTAAGCCACTATTAGGTCCACAATGATATTCACGATAACAAAAATTAAGCCAAAGACAATAATAACCGCTGATATGGCATTTAAATCCTTTTGCAGCATGGCATTCATGCCATAACGGGAAATACCCGGCCAGTTAAAAATTACCTCAACTAAAAAGGCATTGCCCATCAGTGAAGCTAAGTCCAAGCCCATTACAGATACCGCCGGTATTAACGAAGGCTTCAACAAATACTTGTGCATAATCACCCTGTTAGGAACGCCATAACCGGTAACCGCTGCAACGTAATCTTTACTCATATTGTCAGTCATGGCCGATCTAATCAATCGCGCTTCTTGGAACATAGGCCCCACAGACAATGCTATTGCCGGTAAAATCAAATGTTTTAAGGCATCCCAAAAGGCGGTAAAATTTCCGGTAAATAAACTGTCTATGGTAATTAAACCGGTGATTGTGGGCGGGGCCATAATACCCGGACTAAGCCTACCCAGAACCGGGATTACCGGCCATATATAGCCGAAGATTAATAGCAATAAAACCGCCAGCACAAAGGACGGTACCGCCACCCCGGAATAAGCCATAACCCGTATCAAGGTATCTATCCATGAGTCTCGATATTTAGCCGCCAGTGACCCAAACAAGATAGAAAAGATTATCATAATAATTGCTGATATCATAACCAGCTCTAGGGTGGCGGGCAAAAACTCCTTAATATCCTCTGCAACGGCACGTTTTGTGGTCAATGATTGTCCCAGATCACCGGTGGCCACCCCTTTAACCCAATAATAATACTGGGTGGGTATCGGTTTGTCCAAATGCATTTCCTTCTCCAAGGCTTCGATGGCAAATTGGGGTGCACTGGGCCCCAGCGCCATACGTGCCACGTCACCGGGAACTATTCGTGCAATGACAAATATTACAATGGAAAGTCCCACCAGTACAAAAACGGAGAGCAGCAGTCTTTTCAATAAATAATTGCGGAGATTCATACAGTGCCTCCTCTAACATATTGCAATGTAAAAACCATGATAAATTCCAATGGTGACTCCAATGATACAGGAGTCACCATTGGTTGTTATTTAATTATCTGTAAGCACCTTAAATTCAGCAAAGTAGAAGGGATAACCCATCACCGGGTTAACATTTTTACCTGCCTTTGACAATTCTGCAGAAGGCCAATGGATGTAGTCTTGATAAGCTCTCTTTTCAGCCTGATCAAACACCCAAATGGTCGGTGCAAGTTCAATAATCTTTTCTTGAATCAAACTGTACTTTGCTAAACGCTCCTCGAAGTCAAGGGTTGCAATGGCATCTTCAATCATGGCATCAATTTCCGGATCCTGTAACCACTCACACTGTTCCCAGGTGCCGGTGGATCTGGAGTGATAGCGGGTTTCAAGCATTGATCCCGCTTCATTGTAGTGCGGGTTTACAAATACCACACTTGCGTGGGGAGTGGTTTCAGGAGTGCCCACCTGCTCGGTAAATGACAGCCAAGGGGTTTTGGTAACATTAACTTTGATACCCAACTCAGCTGCATTGGCTTGGAAGAGCATGGCGATTTTTTCTTCATCGGGCACTTCGGCAATCCAGGCCAAATCGATGGGATACTGATCCAACTGATCTGCGTACTTGGACTTGGCCAACTCTTCCCTGGCCTTATCTAAGTTAGTTTTGTATTCATACAGGTTTGGATCAAAGCCAGGCAGGTTAAACTGAATGGGTCCCACTGCCTTTTTGGAACCTGGGAAGATATCCTCTTCAACGGCTTGGTAGTCAAACATGTAGGCCAAAGCCTTCCGGAAGTGGATATCATCGGTGGGTGCTTTTTTGGTGTTCAGCGAGATATTCAGCATACTGTTAGTAAAGAAGGTGGCAATATCAACCCCGGGAATTTCCGCCAAAGCTCTTATTGCCTCTTCAGTCTGCCACTGGTCAGAAATTTCCAGTTGTTTACGGGTTAACAGGGTGCGAACGGTTGCCGGTTCAGTGGTGCCAACGATTTGGAATGCTTCCGGTGCGCCCTCTTGCCAGCCGCCCCAAAAATCATCAAATTTTTCTCCTATTAAATGCTCTTGAATTTTCATTTCTTTAACGGTATAAGGGCCACTGCCAGCGTCATTGTTAACCAGCCATGCCTTACCGTAATCGCCCATATCACCGTATGGTCCGTCGGCTAAGTTAGCCATCACCGTTTCACTGTCTAATACGTAAAGGCGAGCAAGGGTAGACAGAAAAGGACCAAACTTCTTGCTCAGTTTAAATTGCACAGTATAGTCATCCAGGGCTGCTACATCCTCTACCACTTCGGTGAACAGGTAAGCATAACCTTCACCCATGGTCAGCATTCTCTTCATGGAAAAGACAACATCATCTGCAGTCAACTGATTACCGCTGTGGAATTTAACATCATCCCTTAGGTGGAAGGTCCACACCAAGCCATCATCGCTGGTTTCCCATTCGGTGGCCAGCCAAGGTTTTATTGTACCGTCATCATCCGGAAATACCAGGCTGTCATAAATATTTAGCAGCGCAATTGAACTGCTGTAGTCTGAACCCACGCCAGGGTCAATGTTCGGCACGTTAGCAGCGGTAACTCTCACAATGCTTTCAGTTGCACCCTGTGTATCGCCGTCCGTTGATCCGCCTCCACAACCGGTGGCAAATGCCATCATTAAAATAACTAACAGAGCAACTAATGAATACCTTTTACCTCTCATTATTAAATTTTTCATATTCATTTCTCCTCTCGGCTATTTTACCATTACCCATACAATCTCACAGTCCTCGCTACCCTCATTACTACACCAGTGTTCCTCTCCGGCAGGTATAAGGCTAGCTTGTCCTGCATTTAGTTGGTACTCCTTGCCTCCGCTCATCACTTTAATGGAACCCCTTATAACAATGGAGTACTCATCAGCATCGTGGGAACCGAAACCCTCCCGGGGTATTTTTACACCCCGGGGTATTACCACATTACCAAAGTCAACCTTTTTATCAGAAAACAAAGTTTTAATAATGTAATCTTTACCTTTTAGGGCTTCAACTTCATTTGCATTTACAAGTTGCACTACCTTCGCTCCTTCTAGTTGTTATTTCGTGCCGCTGTGTATCCTTCAATCTCAAAAGTTTCTGGATTGATGATTACACCATAGTCATCCCTGGCCTGTTCAACGGTAATAAAGCCGTTTTTCAAGTCCATGGCCACCTTTTCTGCAGGACGTTTTAATGGATCACCATAACCACCTCCAGTTGCTGTAATCAGGCGCACGGTGTCATCCTTGTTGAGGGGGTAGCGAGCATACTTACCAAAGGGGCCATCCTTTTCACCGTTGGCTTTAACAATTTCAAACAGGTTATTGGAACCGTCCTTTCCACCGTTAAAACCCCAGGGCAAGTACTTATGACGGCCAAAGGTAGCTGTTACAGCCTGGTTGTCCGTCAAAGCCCGGTAAGTACGAATTACACCTGAACCGCCCCTATATTCCCCGGCACCTGCACCGTCAGCACGGAAACTGTATTCATCCACCATCACTCCGTACCGGGTTTCGCATACCTCTACGGGTACGTTAAAGGTTTCCCCGTCACCGATACAAAACTGACCGTTTTCTCCGTCTTTGCCTTGTCCGGCACCCCAGCCCCCAACAGAAGGCTCAACAATTAAAAATGGCTCGTTGGTATCGGGGTGCATCCCTGACACCACCACTGCACAAACCGACAGCAGGTGCCCTGCAGTGAGACGGTGGGGTACCACCGGGGCCAAAGCCTTCCAAATTAAATCTGTGGCATAGGCCATGGTTTCCCAGTAGGTTGAAACAGCCGCCGGCCGTTCAGCAGCAAAGATTGAACCCCTCTCGACAATGACCTTCAGCGGGCGGAATATGCCGTCGTTTACATCCTGTGAAGGATTAGTGATGGCCAAAAAGATGGTGCGCACAGCTGTGATCATGGCAGGATATGCGGTGTTAACCGGACCCAGCACCTGGGGATGACTGCCGGTAAAGTCACAGATAAAGTTATCATCTGTAATGGTTACTTTTACCTGCACCTTAAAGGGGCCGTTACCAAGGCCGTCATCATCGATGTAATCTACCGCCTCAAAAACTCCCTTGGGCAGTTGAGCCAATTCCTTACGGGTGATTTGCTCACCATTGTCCAAGAGTCGTTCGTTGGCAGCAAGCACTACGTCTTTGCCATACTTGTCGCACAGCTCACGAAAACGTCTGTCACCGGTTTTTAAGGCTGCAACCTGGGCCCACATATCCCCCAGCGATAAATCCGGGAAGCGGACGTTGGCAGCAATTACCTCCACCAGTGCCTGGTTGAGTTTGCCTTCTTCAAAAAGCTTAACACAGGGGAACTGAAGCCCTTCTTGATAAATTTCTGTGGAGTCAGTGGTCCAAGAACCGGGGTCCTTACCACCGACTTCAGTCCAGTGTGCCTTGTTAGCTGAAAAAGCCACCAGTTCACCTTCGTAGAAGATAGGCATCAACAGTCCCACGTCAGACAGGTGAGAACCGCCTCCATTATAGGGGTCATTAATAATAATGATATCGCCGGGCTTGAGGTCACCCTTTTTGCCAAACTTTTCAATGGCTTCTTTAACCATAAAGGTCAATAATCCAATAAATCCGGTTACCCCGTTACCCTGAGTTAAAAGCTGCCCCTTGGCATCGGTAAGGCCACTGGCATAGTCCAACACTTCATAAATAATGGGACTCATTGAAGTGCGGGCCAAAGTGTAGAACATCTCGTCGCCGATGGCCAACAGGTTGTCCTTTACTATATCAAGGGTAAAAGGGTCGATGTTGGGCATTTTTGTTGCTGTCATTCTCTACACCCCCGTATTGATAATCAAATTGCCATATTCATCTACAATCAAAGACTGTCCGGGATAAATGATGGTAGAGGCTGATTGTTCCTCCACAATGGCCGGCCCTTCAACCAGTACCTCCGGAACCATTTTTTCTCGGGCATATACCTTAGTATCAAGCCAACCCTGTTCTTCAAATAAAACAGGTCTCACTTCCTTCACAGCATCTTCAATGTTGGCAGCTTCACTTTCAATCCGATGCATTTCCGGTTTTTGTACCCTTCCATAGGCCACCAGGTGCAAGTTTACAATCTCTGTTTGGGCGCCTTCTAACTTAAATGTATAGTTCTGCTCATGTAAGTGGTGGAAGCGGCGGATTACCTCTTCAATGGCCTCTTCATTCCACTCGCCGTTGGGCACGGGCACCTTAACAGTATGTTCCTGTCCTAAGTAGCGCATATCGGCAAATCTTGTGAATATCACCCTGTCAGCGCTGACTCCCTGGTTATGATATTGATTTGTGGCCTCTGTTTCCATCTTAGCCCATTCTTGATTTATCTCTGCAAAATTAATTTCGCCGCAGCGTCTAATATAAGTTTGTACAGAATCGCTGCGCAGGTCAGTCATTAACATGCCCCAGGCCGAGAACACAGGACCGGCCACCGGAACAATTACCTTCTTAACACCCAACTCTTTGGCCAAAGCAGTTGCGTGCATTGGTCCGCCGCCGCCAAATGCCACCAAGGCAAATTCCCGCGGGTCATAACCCCTTCTAACGGAAATCAGTTTTAAGGCGTTTAGCATATTAGAGTTGGCAATGCGAATAATGCCCAGGGCCGCTTCATCAACAGAAATATTGAAATGTTTGGCAACCTTTTCTTCAATGGACTTTTTAACATTGTCTAGGTCCACTTCATTGTCAAAGTTCTTTGCCGATAATCTACCTGCAACCAGGTTGGCATCGGTGGTTGTGGGTTCTGTACCGCCAAGGCCATAGGCCACCGGTCCTGGCACAGCTCCTGCGGACTGCGGCCCTACCTTCAAGGAACCGGCCTCGTCAATCCAAGCAATGGAACCCCCGCCGTTACCTATTTCCACAATGTCCACCACAGGTACCTTAATGGGGTAGCCGGCGGTAAGTTCAGTCTTTTCAATATGATATTCAGTGGTAACCTTCACTTCGCCGTCATCAATCAGGGAGCATTTAGCAGTGGTTCCACCGATATCAAAGGCAATAATGTTTTTCTCCCCGATGACTTGTCCTAGCACAGCTGCTCCAAAAACACCTGCCACCGGGCCGGATTCAACCATGTTAATGGGTGTTACCTTAGCTTGCTCAAAGGTGGTGGTGCCACCGTTTGACTGCATGATATATTTATGTCCCTCAACACCCATATCTGTAAGCCTGGACTCCAGCCTGTCGATATAGGAAGAGGCAATGGGCTTAACGTAGGAGTTTAACACACAGGTGCTGGTGCGCTCATACTCACGCCATTCCTTGGTTACCTCATGGGAAGCAGTAACCGCCACCTCCGGCCACAATTCTTTAATTACTTTAACGGTCTCTTTCTCATGGTCAGGGTTGGCATAAGCATGAAGAAAAGCCACGGCAATGGCTTCAACCTTTTCTTTCTTAAAGTATTCAATAATCGGTGCTATTTGTTCTGTCTTTAAAGGAGTCAGCACTTCTCCCTTGTAGTTCAACCTTTCCTCCACCTCAAGACGTAGGTAACGGGGTATAAAAGGAGCCGGTTTTTGATAGCGCACATTAAAAAGGTCCGGCCGATTACCCCTGGCAATCTCCAAAACATCGCGGAATCCCTTGGTTGTAATCAACCCCGTTTTAACACCCTTACGTTCTGTAAGGGCATTAATAATCACCGTTGTTCCATGAATAAAAGTTTCAATTTCTTTAGCATTGGTACCACTTTTTTTAATAACATCAATTACGCCCTGCTCAAAATTAGGCGGGGTAGTGTGGCTTTTTGCTATTGTAATTTTGCCTTCCTTATTGATGGCAACCAAGTCCGTAAAGGTTCCACCAATGTCTGTTGCAACCCGCATAAGAACCACCTTTCTTTTTTGTTAATGTTTATTATTATTCACTGTTAAGTAAGTATTTAAAAAATCACCGGTGTCACTACACACAAGACCACCGCCTCTTCATCCGTAGGATTGCGCCAATAATGGGGAAGTTCCGATGGAAAATGTATAGAGTCACCTTTATTTACTAAACTTTCTTGACCGTCCACATTAAAAACCACTGCACCTTCTAAAACATAATAAAATTCTTCGCCGGGATGACTTAATGTAGAATGGTGTGTCTTCCCAGGCTCCAGTATTACCAACATTGGTTCCATTAAACGACCGCTAAATTCGCCACTTAGTCTGGTATATTGCGCATTATAACCCTCAATGCGAAAGGGTTTGTGTTCTTCAGCTTTGACAATAAAATTTTGATTAACATGACTGTCAAAAAAGCTGGTAATAGGAACATTTAAGGCATCAGCAATTTTTTTCAACGATGTGATTGCCAACATCGAAGTTCCCCTCTCTACCTGGGACAGAAAACTTACCGATAAGCCGGTTTTCTCACTTAAGTCTTTTAGAGTAAGGTTTTGCTGATGTCGAATAGTGCGAATTTTACTACTTATTTCTTTAATCATTTTCCCTCCCTAACTCTTTAATTCAATAAACTGAAAAAATTTTTATCGCAGTATAAGGTATTACACTTTCATTTAAATTTTTCCTGCCTAAGTTAATAATTTTTTTAATTTTTTTGCTGACAGTTACAAAAAGTGTACCGTTTTTTGACATATGCCTTATTTCTGCAAACCAATGCAAAAAAATAACCGACTTTTGTCGGTCATCGGTCTTTATCCTTATATTTAGATATTTCCCTCTACCGGAATTGCAACGGAAATTTTTGTCCCCTTTCCCAAGGTACTGTCAATAACCAATTCTCCTCCGAAGAGCTCAACCCTCTCACACATGCCAGCCAGTCCCAGTTTGCCTAAGCGGGGCAGCTCATCGATTGATGATATATTCTCTATGCCAACACCATTGTCCTCAATAAACAGTTTGGTTATTTTATTGTCAAATTTAAATTTCACTTCAACTTTAGTGGCTTTGGAGTGCTTCACAACATTTTGTAATGCCTCCTGCACAATCCTAAAAATGCTTACTTCAACCTCATTTTGAAACCTAAGCTGCCTGCCCGTAACCATAAGATTTATTTCTATGTTATAGTTTTTGGTAAACTTATCAATGATGTACTCCAAAGACGGTATGAGGCCAAGGTGATCTAAAATAGAGGGGCGTAGATTGGAACTGAGTTGGCGGACATCTTGAATAACTGCCTTGATTTGCTCCATTAACTGCAGCAAAAACCTTGTGGAGGACATATCGAAGTGTTTATTTTTTTCTAAAAACCTTTCGGTTTGATGGAGTATGGCAATGAGAGACTGTATGGTACTGTCATGAAGCTCCCGGGCTATACTAAGCCGCTCTTCTTCCCTGGCCAGGGTTATTTGCTTTAGATAAAATCGTAGGTCTTCGTTAATTCTCTGCACATTTACTTCTTTTAATGCTGCATCGTCAGCCCGGCATGAGCTGAGTCCTTTGGAGTGCCCTAAGTTGCACAAACAGGCTACCCTTTTAGTATTTGATTTGTTTTTGTGAAGTATCAACAAGTGTTATCACCCCTTCCGCAAACACTAATTGATAGATATTTTCACCCGGGCACCCTTTAATTCTTCCACATCTATGAGGTCATTCTCAATGGCCGCCAACACTGCTTCCGTGCGGGAAGATACCCCCAGCTTTGAAAATATATTTCCCAAATGGGCTTCAATTGTGCGCACGCTTACATAAAGTCTTTTAGCAATTTGCTTGTTTTTAAGCCCAATGGCAGCCAACCACAGAACTTCCTTTTCTCTCCCGGTGAGAGGCTCAGCTTCACTGGATTGTTGACTACCCCGCTGACTTAGATTCTTCATCACCTTAATGGCCACCATGGGATGCATCACCGGCTCTCCCCGGGCAACGGCATGAATGCCATTAACAAGATCTCTGCCGCAAACATCCTTTAAGAGGTAGCCCGTTGCCCCTGCCTCCAGCATGGCCAGTATATATTGCTCATAATCATAGGCCGTCAATATCAGTATGGCAGTATTGGGGCACGTGCCTTTAATTTTTCTGGCCGCCTCAATACCGTTAAGCTTAGGCATGTCAATATCTATTACAACCACTTGCGGTTGTAGGTCACAGGCCAATTGCACTGCACTTTCACCATCACCGGCTTCTGCCACAACTTTTAGTGTTTCGTCTTCCTCCAGTAATTTGCGAATACTTTCTCTAACTACAACGTGATCATCCGCCAGCAAGATTGATATATTATCCATCATATCACCTCATTATGCTAGGGATTATACACTTAAACAGTATAAAACCGATACTTATAAATTGAGTATATAATTGCCACTTATAAAAGTCAATTAAATTATGTATTTTTTATATCTTGATTTTGCCTGTGCTTTGTTGTAGCGAAAGTGGTGACGAAAAAAAGGGTGGACCCAGGTCCACCCTCCTGTAATTTTATATTAACCTTTTAATCATTTCACGGTAGATGTCACTGCCTTGCTGATAATTCATTTCATAACCCAAGTTTTTTGCCAACTCCAGCAATATTTGCCAGGTTTCTAGGCCCGCAACAGGCGACAATGCCCGCTGCACAGGCTGTATTTTACCTTCACAGTTGGTATAGGTGCCGCCGGTTTCACCAAAGGCAGAGCCGGGTAGAATAACGTCGGCATATAATCCCTGCTGCATAAGAGGGGTAATAACTATTGTTTTTACGCCCTGTTGAAGTAATTGACTGTCAATGCCGCTGCCGTCATCCACAACAAGCAGTCCCTTGAAATCACCGGCTTTAAGCCCATTGATCAAATCCTTATAATCATGGACTGTCACCTTAATGCCCAAATCCAACTGACCTTGGATGTTGGCATGGGGGTATAGACTTATGATGCCCCTTTCTTGCCGGCCCAGGTTACCCGTAATTAGCGCCAAAGCTTCCATCATCTTAAGCAGGTCAGGCCCTGCACCCTGGCCATCCACCACCAGCACCGCATTTTTAGCCCTAATATATAGGTGAATTGCTTCAATAATTTTATCAGCCTTGATTCTGAAATGCTGCACCAGGTCATAAAAGTCCTCGCTGAGTTCATTTTCCAGTTCATTTATCAGTTGGCCAAACTCAGTATAAGCTTTATCAACAACTAAATTATACTGTAAAACATACTTCACAAAGGACTTTAGCAGCAGGGCTCTTTTATCCCCTCTCACCTTCAGGGCCAGACTTGCAATACTATCCAGTTCCGTGACCCGGGGGCTGACAATTACTAATTTACTGCCCCTGGACACTGCCTTTTTAATTTTCTGCCTGGCAATGGGATACTTATTTAAAGAATCCTCATCAAACAATACAATGAGATCGCTGTTCATTAAATCCCTAAAGGTGGGTTTTTGCCCCCTATAATCTAAGGTGGGCACAGCAGCGCTACTGTATATTTTGTCAGTTCCTAACACCATGCGCCCCAACTTATAGGCCAGATAGTTTTCCTCATTGGTAAGATTTGGGGAAATAACCACAGCCATCTTATCCATACCACCGCTGCGGATATCTTTTATTATTTGGCCCGCTGCATCAATGGCTTGCTGCCAGTTGTTTTCTTTTAACAGCCCTTCACTGGCCACCCAGGGGGTAAAGAGCCTTTCTGCCTTTTCACCGGCACTTACACATCCAAAGGTACCTTTTTGGCACAAACTGCCTTCATTTACAGTATCGGAATCAATGGCCGCAGTGACATTTATTATTTGGTCACCCACAACATTTAACTCTAAGTTACATCCGATGCTGCAGTGGGGGCATACCGATTGCACCTTTTCAGTGCGCCATGGACCGGGCTTTGGCAGGGATGTATTATAGCTTAATGCTCCGGTGGGGCAAATATTTACACACTGCCCACAGCGCCTGCAATTGGTGTCTGATAGGCGGACTCCCATTGAAGGCATTACCACCGTTTCAGATCCCCTGTTAATAAAACCTAGCACCCCTGCCCCCTCAACCTCTTGACAAATGCGCACACAGTTGCCGCAAAGTACACACTTATTGGGGTCCCTTATGATGTTAGGGTGATCGGCAAACACAGGATATTCTTTTTTACCGAAGCCCAGTATATCCGCTTGCACCTTTAGGGCGGTGGCATACTCACGCAGCTTACAGGTAAAGACATCTAAACAGCCACAGGATAAGCACCGCTCTGCCTCCCTCAACGCCAGTTCCTCGGTAAAGCCCAGCTCAAATTCCTTAAAGGAATCTTTTCTTATCTCCGGTTCCACCGTGGGCATTGGGGTACGCACAATTTTTTCTCTGTCTGCAAACTCTGCCGGATCCAGCTCATCCAAGCGGCCACGGGTACAATTAAAGGGTTTTTCCGGGGCCGCCACAGGCCGGCCTGACAGGTACAGGTGGATAGAGTTGGCCGCTTTACGTCCGGCAGCCACTGCCTGCACCACCGTTGCAGGGCCGGTAACACAGTCGCCCCCGGCAAATACCCACGGGGTATGGCTCTGCAAGGTTTTGTCGTTCACATTAATGTTTCCCCGGTCAGTTAGGGTTAATTCCGTACTGGCATCTAAACAATCTGCCTTTAACCTTTGTCCGGTGGCAGTGATAACGGTGTCCACCGGAATATCAAATTCCGAACCCTCTATGGGTACCGGACGACGTCTACCGGAACTATCAGGTTCACCCAACTGCATTTTTATACAGCGGATAGCTGTAACACGGCCCTCTTCTCCCACAAAACCCAAAGGGGCCGTTAATAATTCAAAATTTACACCCTCTTCATCGGCCTGCTCTATCTCGTGGGGGTTGGCAGGCATTTCTTCTCTGGAACGGCGGTAAACCACCGTCACCTCTTTGGCCCCCAATCTAACAGAGGTTCTGGCAGCATCCATGGCAGTGTTGCCGCCCCCAATTACAACTACCCTATCTCCGATTTCCAGGGGATTATGGTTGGCAACTTCCCATAAAAACCCGATGCCCGAGTATACCCCTGCCAGCTCTTCTCCGGGCAGACGCAGGCTTTGATTTGCCCAACTGCCTACACCAACAAAAACAGCGTCAAAACCCCACTGTTTTAACTGGGTCAAATTAAAATCCCTGCCCAGCTCCTTGTTATAAAAAACATTTTCACAAAGGTTGGTAATTACCTGTATTTCCTTATCTAACAATTCCTTAGATAGGCGATATTCCGGTATTCCATAGCGCATCATGCCCCCCAGCTTGGGTGCCGCTTCAAAAATACTCACCCTGTGGCCTTCCAATGCCAGGTAGTAAGCGGCAGATAAACCGGCAGGGCCACCGCCCACCACCGCCACCCGCTTACCGGTATCGGGCTTAGGCTCCGGTACAAAATATTGATCCTTGTTTAATTCATAGTCTCCGGCAAACCTCTTTAAGGAGCAGATGGCCACCGGGCTGTCCACCAGATTTCTCCGGCATTCCTTTTCACAAAAGGCAGGACATACCTTTCCCACAGCCGAGGGCAGCGGCAGCTTTTCTCTGATTAGTCTGGCCGCCTCCTTTGTCTGTCCGTTGGCAATATGGGCCACAAATCCTTGAATATCTATCTCCGCAGGACATGCCAACTGACAGGGGGCAATGCAGTCGCCGCTGTGTTCTGTAAGCAGCAGCTCTAAACCTAATTTGCGAATGGCCCTGATTCTTTCACTGTCAGTGGTTACAACCATACCCTGCTGTACCTTAGCCCCACAGGCCTGCACTAACCCCCGGGCCCCTTCAATTTCTACAATACACTGACGGCAAGCACCAAAAGGTTCTAGGCGGGGGTCATGGCAAAGGGATGGAATATCAAATCCATTTTGCCTGGCCACTTCCAGCAAATTACTACCCTCTTCTGCAACTATCTGTCTTCCGTCTATAGTAATATTTACCTTAGACATTATTTGCCTCCCCCCTCTCCTTTCCGGTGGTTACTGTTATAGACTTGAATTTACATACACTGAAGCACAGGCCGCAGCGCACACACTTTTGCTGGTCGATAACATGGGGCTGTTTCTTTTCACCGGTTATCGCCCCCACCGGACACTCTCTGCTGCAACGCAAACAGCCTTTACAAGCCTCCGGCATTATATGATAACTAATCAGTGCCTTACATTTTTTAGCCGGGCATGCCTTATCAACAATGTGAGCCTGGTATTCATCCCGGAAATATTTGATGGTGGTTAAAACAGGATTAGGCGCAGTTTGCCCCAGTCCGCACAGGGACCCGGCGCTTATTTTTTGGGCCATATCCTCCAGCAACTCAATATCTCCCTCTTTGCCTTCACCATTGGTGATACGCTCTAAAATGTTGAGCATTTGTCGGGTGCCCACCCGGCAAAAGGTGCATTTACCACAGGATTCTTCTTGGGTAAATTTCAAGAAGAATTTTGCCACATCCACCATGCACACCGATTCATCCATTATTAACATGCCGCCGGAACCCATGATTGCCCCAATCTTCTTTAAAGATTCATAATCCATTGGGGTGTCAGCAAGGCTGGCGGGTATACAGCCGCCGGAAGGCCCGCCGGTTTGCACTGCCTTTAACTTACCCCCCGAAGCCAGGCCGCCGCCTATGTCGTGTACAATTTCCTTAATGGTGATACCCATGGGCACTTCAATGAGCCCACCGCGGACAATATTTCCTGCCAAGGCGAAAACCTTTGTTCCTTTGCTGTTTTCAGTGCCAAATTGGTTAAAGGCCTCTGCGCCGTGTAAAATAATCCAGGGTACGTTGGCAAAGGTTTCCACGTTATTAATAGTGGTTGGTTTTCCCCACAAACCCGACTGTGCAGGAAAAGGCGGCCGGATGCGGGGCATACCCCTTTTACCTTCCACTGACCGAATAAGGGCCGTTTCTTCACCGCACACAAAGGCTCCGGCACCTTCCCTAATTATTATGTCAAAGCTAAAATTGCTGCCTAAAATGTTTTCACCCAAAAAGTTCTTTTCTTTTGCCTGTTCAATTGCTTTTTTAAGGCGTTTAATGGCCAAGGGGTACTCCGCCCGCACATAAATATATCCGGCCTGGGCCCCTATGGCATAACCTGCCAGCATCATCCCCTCCAGCACGCTGTGGGGACTGCTCTCCAATATACTTCGATCCATAAAGGCGCCGGGGTCACCCTCATCGGCGTTGCAAACCACGTACTTCACCCTGCCGGGGGACTTAAAGGCAAAGGACCACTTAACACCGGTGGGAAACCCCCCGCCCCCCCTTCCCCTAAGGCCTGAATGGGTGATTTCTTCTATAACCTGTTCCGGTGTCATGATCTTGATGGCTTTCTCTATTGCTTTATAACCGTCAACTTCTAAGTAGCTGTCGATACTCTCAGGGTTAATTACACCACAATTTTTTAGAATTATTCTCTGCTGCTTATCAATAAAAGCCGAGTCTGGGGTTTCTATGCCATCACCGTAAGCAAGCCATTCCTCAATGGGCCGGTTCTCTATCAGATGCTCTTGAACAATTCTTTCCACCTGCTTTGGTTCTACCTTGGCATAGATAAATCGCCTACCCTCGGCAGTGCGCACCTCCACCAAGGGTTCGTTGTAGCACATTCCCATACATCCGCTGATGCCCAGCTCCACCGGCAAATCCTTTAAAGCCTGCTGCAGGGCATCGTATACCTTTTGTGCCCCTGCAGCAATGCCACAACTGGCCATACCTACATTTACCACGGTGGCTGCTGATGGTTTAGACACTGGCCTCACTTCCTTCCTGTGAGCAGCTTTGGCCGGTTGAATTATCCTTGCACCGGCAACCTTGTCTTTTTTCCCTTACCAGTTTCCGTGCACTTTCCGGTGTCACTTTGGCATATGTTTCATCATTAATTGTCACCACCGGACCGTGGCTGCAGCAGCCTAAACACGCCACATTTTCCACTGTAAACTTGCCGTCGGCACTGGTCTGTCCATCCGCTGCACCGGTTTCATTTTCTATGGCCTCAGAAATTCTCTCGGCTCCTGCCAGGTGGCATGCAGTGCCGTGGCACACTTGAATAATATTTTCACCCACCGGTTCAGTGCGAAACTGTGAGTAAAAGGTGACAATGCTGTAAAGTTCACTGGGTTGAATCCCTGTAAGTTGAGCAATTCTTTCAATCATAGCGGGCGAAACATAGCCATAGGTGGATTGAACCTGCTGCAATATTACAATAGCAGCACCCTTATCATAGTTATTGCGCCGAACTATATTATCAATAACCGCAAAGGGGTTCTTGCCGCCATTATCTTTTAATAAACTATTCCCGGTCGTCATATGGCTAAACCCCTTCGTGGCGCATTGAGGCCAGCAGTTCTTTTTTAGAACCCCGATGTCTTTCAAAGAGGCTGACAATCTTTAGTGTTTCAAGTTTATCCACCCATGGCTGACTTTTTATTTTTGCGGCCACCGCATCCACAGTAACAGGAGCTTCAATCATAATTACTATGTCCCAACTGCCCACCACCGGATCTACAAAGTCAATTTCCCTCATTTCCTCAAGTTCACGCAGAATGTTGACAAACTGAGCCTGGTTGACCTCGTCTTTCACAGTAACCATTAAATACGCTCTCGTTCCCATTTTAATACCTCCTAATAATAGTTGTGGCATAATATCTGGCTAGTATATTAATTAAATCACTTTTAGAAAAATTTCACATTAGGGAAGGCACTCATTTCATCTAAGTAAAAACCACAATAAAAAGGCTGCACCATAAACCGGTGCAGCCTTGCATGTCAGCCTTTATATAAAATTGGCAATTTATCCCGCTTATAAGAAGGATTTGTGATAAAGCTAAAGAAACCATAGTAAAAAGCAGCTAAGGGAGTTGGTAGATCTTGGACGCCCTTAGTTTATTTCTTACCCTTGGTTATTTTCTTACATTGATTGGTTTAATCTTAGGCGCCCTCTTGCTTAAATATCTTTGGAATACAACAATGCCGGATTTGTTTAATTTGAAAACAATAACCTATTGGCAGGCTTTCAGACTTCAATTTATAGCCGCTATACTGTTGGGCTACCCCTTAGCCAACATATGATATTGCAGGCAGCCGCCATTAAGGTTTGCAGCGTATAAATTATACTAAGCCTTTTATTATTTGTTCCCTTTCGCCGTACATAAAGTCTATAATGGGTACTTCCAGCATTGTATATGCCCCGGGTTGCTGTTTTAAGGTGGCCCGGGCGGCTGCCACCATCACCTGGGAGGTGAGAGCCGGGTTGTTAATACGCATCTCAAACTTTAGCTGCTGGTTTTGGGTCCGGCCGGAAACACCCTTGCGCTCAATAAGCACACCGTGGCCCATATCAATGAGCTGCTCTACATCCGGCACCTCTATAACATGGGTTTCATCCTTTACAAAATAAGGATCCTGCAAAATAGCCTGCTTAACTTGATGAAAGTCGGCCCCGGTTTCCAATTCAACATAGACCATTCTTCTGTGCACACCGGTTCCCAGCGGTATAGTCATTGAAAGGGCATTTTTCACCCCTTCAATGGCTTTGACTGCCACCGAGTGCCCCATACTCATTCCGGGACCAAAGTTTGTATAGGTAATACCCCGGGGAGTCATAAACTGAAAAATGCTTCTAATCATCGAATCGGTACCGGGATCCCAACCTGCGGATATAATGGCCACACTCTTGTGCCGCATGGCCACATCATTTAACTCACTTCTCAGCTCCAAGAGCTTGTCCCCGTGAATATCAAAACTGTCCACAGTGTTAATGCCCAGGGACAGTATTTCTTTGGCATACTGGGCCACCATCCGGCTAGGGGTAGATAAAATGGCAACATCCACTTGGCCGAGCTCTTTGATAGAACTAACCACAGGCACCCCAATTAACTCCTTCGGAAGCCCAGAACTGATGGAAGCAGATCTTCTTACCACCCCTGCCAATTCCATATCCGGAGCAGCTTCAAGGGCCTGCAGAGCAAAGCGCCCAATATTTCCGTAACCAACAATAGCAACCCTGTATAATCTACTCAAATAACAAAACCTCCAATCATTGACCGCCGGTCTAACAAACATCACTTTAAAGTTTTTTTTAAGATAACATAAACAGTACCGTTAATACAATGCTTTGCTATTATTTTTATCCCCATGATATGATATTATATAAATTATTCCATATCATGTGAGGTGTCTTAACAGTGGCTATAAAAGTGGTTACAGACAGTACGTCCTACATACCCGTTAAATTAAGGGAGCAATTCGATATTTCAATGGTCTCTTTAAGTGTACACTTTGAAAACGAAAGCTTTCTAGAAGATCAAATAGATAATGAAGTATTTTATAAGAAAATGGCAGCCAGTGCTAACATACCGACTTCGTCTCAGCCAAGTCCCCAAGACCTTTACGATACCTTTGAAAAACATATTTTGCAAAAAAACGCAGTGGTAGGGGTATTTCTTTCTTCCGATATGAGTGGGACCTACTCCACTGCCCAAATGGCTAAAAAACAACTATTAGAAAAGTACCCCGAGGCCGAAATAGAATTGGTAGACTCCCGTTCAAACAGCATGCAATTGGGATTTGCAGCGCTGGCGGCAGCCAAGGCAGCCAAAAAAGGATTGCCCATGGGGCAGGTATTAAACAGCGCCAAAAAAGTTATAGAGAACAGCAGGTTTCTCTTTGTACCCGAAACCTTAACTTACTTAAAAAAGGGCGGACGCATTGGCGGGGCTGCCGCATTACTTGGTTCTATTCTACAAATTCGACCAATTTTAACAGTTACGGACGGAAAAACCGCCCTTGTTGATAAGGTGAGAACCCAAAGCAGAGCCATACAAAACATATTGAATATTTTTTACCAGGACGTAAAACAAAAGGGTTTGGGTGAAGTTGTGGTACACCATATCAATAACGAAGCCGAAGGCAATAGAATAGCCAGGGAAATTGAGCAACATTTGGGCATTTCAGTGGATGTATTTTCCATCGGACCGGTGATAGGTCTACACGTTGGCCCCGGAACGGTGGGAATTGTCTATTACACCGACATTAGTAAAACTTTTTAAAGGGAGAACAGCTTATCCGTCGAAATAATAGCACTTAGTACAAAAAATAATAATAAATTACAGCCCAAGGCTAAGCCCCAGTATTTACAGTGGCAAAGGGTAAGGCCATTGAAAGAGCAAGGCAAGCCGAGTTTTTTATGGGCGTAAATACCTGGCTGTGCCAGCAGGCATGGCCGATTAATAAGGAGTGTCTATGGGGTTGAAACAGACCTGTAACCGCTGCAAATACGGTGAAGAAATAATCCGCGGCGACTACAAATGCGAAATACAAGAAGTAAAAATAGCCCGGGATGAGGCATTGTATCCCTTTAGGGAGTGTGACTACTTCGTCTTTAAAGGCATTACCCTTAAAATAAAGAAATTACACAAGAATGCTGAAATGCCAAAGCGAGCTACGGCAGAAAGTGCCGGCTTCGACCTTCACTGTGTCGAAAGCTTTACCATAGAGGCAGGTGAACACCGTCCTGTGCCCACCGGTTTAGCTTTTGAATTTCCTCCGGGTTATGTCATGCTTTTATACCCACGCAGTGGCAATGCCAAAAGATATGGTATAACCTTAAGCAATGCCGTGGGTGTAGTTGATTCCGACTACCGGGGCGAAGTGGTGGTACTGCTGTATAATTCCGGCACTAAACCGGTATCCTTCCAGACCGGAGACAGGATAGCACAGGCCATTATACACCGGCTACCTGACATTGAAATAGTAGAATGTGACGAAATCAGTGATACCGAACGGGGCCAAGGGGGATTTGGCAGTACCGGCAGTTAAAGGGCAGAAGGGGTAATTTGTAGTGAAAATTTCAGGCAGCGACAACAAAAGTATTTTATGGCACGAAAACGCAAAGATAAAGCGTAAAAGCAGTAAATCTTTTTCCAGCAGTATGGATATGGCCAATCATCAACACAGTAAATACCAACTGCGTAAAATGATCGATAAAATAAAAACCGCCGGCAACAGGCTAAAAAACCAGCAAACCCAAACCCATATAAATGAGTACAAAAATATAATTAAAGAATATCTGTCCTACATTCTTAGAAACTACTATATTTTAAAGAAGGAAAGAAGTGTTGATTACAGCACCCTATATACCCGAATTGAAATCATAGATAAAGAAATTGAACAGCTTACAATGGAACTGTTAAGTGATCAGTCAGAAAACCTATCCATTGTGGCCCGAATAGATAAAATTGAAGGCCTGCTCTTAGACCTATATCAATAAAAAAACACCCCTTTTGGAGCGGTCACACAGGGATTTATAATTCCTAAAAAATTCGGCATAGTCGTTGAAATTCGGCTATGCCGTTTTTTCGTTTATTTTGGTAAGTCGATAGCACCAATGCAGTTATAAAAAATCTGAATCCGCTGGGTTCTGCGGCCATCTATCTTTTCAGCCTTGAATACTATAATTTTGTCGATGAACTCTCTAATAATCTCTGCATCCAATTCTGTAATTTCTGTGTACTTTTTAACCAGTGCCAAAAAGCGGTCGGTATTGAGGAACTGTTCATTTGCTGTATCAATGGTATGCTTTAATTTGGTTATCCTTTCTTCCAGTGCCTTCTGCTCGGCTTCATATTCAGCCGACATCTTGTAAAAACGCTCTTCGGGAATTTTGCCCATCACATTGTCCTCATATAGCTTTCGAATGATTTTGTCTATGTCAGCAATGCGAGTCTGTGCTTGTTCGTACTCCTTTTGACTTTGGCGGAGTTCTTTGGCAAGTTCCTTTTCAGAATTATTCATAACTATACGGATGAATTCCTGTTCATGGTCTTTGGCAAAGGAGGTTACACGTCTTAAGTCTTCTAACAAAAGCTGTTCCACTACAACATTGCGTATCTGATGTGAACTGCACATACCCTTTTTCTTGCGGTAAGTCGCACAAACGAAATATTCCTTATCGTGTGTCCATCCCTTGCCTCTAACCTGATACAGCTTTGCTCCACAGTCGGCACAAAACATCATGCCAGAGAGCATTCCCATTTCACCTAATCGTGATGGTCTTCGCTTGCCATCTCTGATTTTCTGCACTGTTTCCCAAGTACCCTTATCAATAATTGCTTCATGGGTATTTTTGAAAACCAGCCATTCTTCTGGATTGTTCAATATCTTGACTTTGCTCTTGTAGGACTTTTTAGAAGTCTTGAAATTCACCGTGTGACCTAGATATTCCATTTTAGCCAAAATATCTGCTACGGTACGAGCCGACCAAGCATATGGGTTTTCTGGTGGTCTTGCTGGAGTGTTAATACCCATTTTGCGAAGATGAACCGTAGGTGTATCAATGCATCGCTTTTCAAGTTGCTTTGCTATCTGCGTGGGTCCAAAGCCAGCCATGCACAGTCGGAAAATATCTCTGACCACCTCGGCGGCTTTCTCATCTATAATCCAGTGCAACTTGTCTTTAGGGTCTTTAATATAACCGTAAGGCGGATTGGTGCAGAGTGGCTTACCGGACTGTCCCTTGGATTTGAACACAGCACGGATTTTCTTGCTAGTATCCTTAGCATACCATTCATTAATAATGTTAAGAAACGGTGTAAAGTCACTGTCTGCTTGGTTTGCACTATCAATACCGTTGTTAATAGCAATGAATCGTACATCTGATTCAGGAAACATAATCTCGGTATAATATCCTACTTTGAGGTAATCCCTGCCGAAGCGGGACATATCCTTAATGATAATCGTTCCAATTCTACCGGACTCTACATCTGCAATCATGCGGTTAAAGTCTGGTCTATCAAAAGTTGTACCGCTGACCCCATCATCCACATAAAATTCGATGTTGCGAAAACCGTTGTCCTCAGCATATTTTTTTAGAATTGTCTTCTGGTTTACTATGCTGTTGCTGTCTCCTGCAAGCTCATCATCACGTGAAAGCCTGCAGTACAAAGCAGTAATTTTCGCTTCTTCAAATGCTAATGTTGATTTACGTATAGTGCTAAATGTTGACTGTCTATTCATTTTTCTCCTCCATTTCCGACAGTCTTCAAGCGGTTTAGCACTATGTATATTACCGTACTACCTTGAAGAAGTCGAGTTGATTTCCGTGGATTTATTTGAACTATCTGATAACTTTGAAAGGCTTTTTGCGTTGACCGTAATCAGTCGTTTCAGCTTGGAATATGCACTTTCCTTTGCTGAAACACTTATTCGTGATTCCACCACATAGACCGTACCTCCGATATCGGATTTGGTTGTGCGGCTGCTAATTTGGTTTTCCATATCGTGACCTCCTGTCCGATGTTTTGAAGGAACTGGCACTGAGCCGAATTGATGACCCAGTGCCTTATCCATTATTTAAGCTTTTAATTGTAATATTTTCAGAGCATCCGGTTGAATTAGCTTGCCATCCAATCTCTCGTAAGCAGAAAAGCCAATTTGCCCCTGCAATGCATATAACTCACTTAATTTTTTTATCGTTATTGGTTGACGCTCAATCAGCCAGTAGTATGATAAATCTCCAAATACAATGCTTTTTGCTCCTGCTGATACTGTAGGCATATATGGAGAGGTAACTACAGGCTTTCCGAAGATGGTGTTATCTGAAGGATTCCACAGATAACTGCCGCTTGTATCCTTAAGGGTTCTAAGAAGCATAGCTGTATTATCGTGCATGATAAACACAGCGTTATTTCGGTATTCATCTTTTAATGAAAAATACAGAGAGATAATCTCGTCAAAAGAGATGGTAGCACTATCTGCTGTAGTTACATCTGCATCTGCTGTAAGGATACCTGTTGGCTGTGTTGTGCCATTTCCATTAAGTAATGCATTTTCCTCAGCCTTGCCAAAACGCTTCGCAAAATCACTCATCAGATACTTTTCAAGATTAAAGTTCATATCGGTGACGAATGAGCGGTTTAGCTTGACAAGAGATGCCAGCTTGTATGATTTCACTAGAAACTGTGTAAATGTATCGGCGCTTTCGGGGATTGGATCCCCGTCTTCAACCCAATCTGCTGTACCCGTTGAGGATACCGCTTGAATTTTACCTTCTGCAGAAGATAGATTGATAACAGTAGCAAATCTGCGGAATATATTCTCCTTTGCCAAAGCAGTGTTAAAGCCTTCTCTGAACTCGTCTGGTGCGACATAGGCTCCTGCATTATCAAAGCCCTCGCTTAGATTTTGATTATTTTCTTCTTTTCCTTTCATAACATTCCAAAACGCTCTATTATAAGTTGTTGAAGTTGCCATAATCCTTTACCTCCTAAATTTAAATTGATTGTGGGGTATATACCCTGTTTGAAACCGCGTTTTTTTACGCGTTGCCCCACGCCCGTTACACAAATAAACAGATGTGGAGATTTGACCTCCCCTAGGGGCAGGTATTAACACATGGAGTCATATCCAGTGGTTTTAAGCTTTGTAGCAAGATGTAGCAGGTAAAAACTAAACTCTCTATACGAGAGCGTTTTTTTATATAACCTGTTTTTCTTGCTACAAGCTGCTACACTGTGTTTAAATAAGAAGAAATTCTTCTTCTGTCAGCTTATATCCGATAAGCATTGTGGTCATTCCACCACCAGAACGTGGTCGTTTCCGTTCTACACGGGCGATAGCTGTTAAGGCTTGTTTGAAGTTTCTTGCATTCTCCGAATAACATCCATTGGCACTGCACCAACGCTGATACCGGGCATACACTTCGGATGTGCGCACCTCACTGTTGGGACTTTCCTCCAAGGCATCCTCGAAAAATAATGCTATTTTGTCGCTGTCACGTTTATAAGCCTCCGTTGCTGTCTTAACAGAATCAGGTAAAGTAAAGCCTTCCTTCTTTAACAGCTGATAGCCTTCAATTAGCCAGTTAAGGATAGCACTCTGATTCTTCGATTTGGCGAATTCACGTTTTAGGTTTTTATCCTGCTCGCTTTCATCAAAGTGTCGTTCAAAAGGGATAATCACCACTCTGCCACTGGAAAACAGCGTCATATCCGTAATAACGGGCAGATAATTGGTGTTGATATATAGCTTAAACTTTGGCGAAAAGTCAAAAGAATTCTCATGTAGAAACCTTGCGTTGATGGTGTCACCACCCGTCATGCTTTTTACCTGTGCAGCATTTAGGACAAGTCCTCTGCTAGGTTCGGAGATATTTACATAGCGTACTCCTGCAAGCCGGGCAATATCTTCACTTGGACTTGAACTGTTATTGTTCTTTTTCAGACTGATAGTCTCTGGCCTTGCGGTACAGCCATAACTGCCTAATACCTTAAGAATGCTCTCACATAGCGTACCTTTACCGTTTCGAGTTGTAGCACCGTAGAGAACAAACAGGCATTCATACCGAGTGTCTCCGCTGATACTGTAGCCAAAGGCTTTTTGGAGGAATTTTGCCTTTTCCTCATCTCCGCTCATAATCTCATGAATAAATCTATCCCATCGCTCACTTTTTGCTTCTGGGTCATATTTAACACCAGATATCTTTGTAAGTCTGTCCTCGTTGTTGTGGGGATGAAAATCCATAGATATTAAAAACAATGTGCCATTGGAACAGTTGAACATCTGCGGGCCTTGGTCAAATTCAGCCATTGATATGGGATATACGCTCTGTGCATCCTTAAGCACCGTTTCCCTGTATCTTCTTGACTGCCACTTTCGGCAATAGTCAATGTATGCCTTTCTTTGATGTTCATCCTGAATAGTCAAAGCATAGGTTAGCAGTTGATTAGCCAATGATTTACACATTTCCATTACTTTTAGATTACCGACATCAGGAATCCAAATGCCATTCTCGTAGCAAAACCACATCTTCCTTTCAGGAACAAAGCGGGCAAAAGATTTATAATAATCAGCAAACAGCCTGCTTGCCCCAATATCCGTCCAAGGGTAGCGATCGTTACTCTCAGGCTTAAAGCCAGTAAGAGAACATTCACCAAAATCCTCTGTAGCTGATGAACGCTTACCACCTGGTTTGTATATTTCAGTAGCATTTGCGATAGCTTTTTCTATGGTTATCATTCCATAAGTACTGCCGGACTGTGGTCTATTCCATTTATCCCGCATTAGGCCGCTTTTTCGGAAAAGTCTGTCCATCTGCCCAATATCCCTGCCACACCAAAATGCCAGCATACCGCAAAGTGCCAAATCAGCTTCACTGGCAGAAGCATAACCAGATGTATCTCCCTGCCATAATGCTTTGAACCTTTCTCCGTTTGCCGATTTTAAAGCCTTCTCAATAACAGACTTGTCGGACAGATAGGATTGGCTTTCTGTATCCAGTAGTTGCTTCACAGGGGTAGGACGTAGCATATACTTGTCTAGTATCATCTGAAGCTCATTCGATTTCTCCGGTATATCACCATCTACAAATACATTGCCTGTTACGGTAACAAAGCGGTTTGTTGCTCTAGCCACATAGACCTCAACTCCCAGCTTTCTGTTGTTGATATAGTATTTTGTTTTGTCAAAACCATAGCCGGTGGCCTTAAAGAAAATATGCAACCCTTTCCCAGATGGACTGTGTTCCATATAGCAACCACTAAAAACATCTACAACAATTTGGGCAATAGGCTTAAGCTTATCACCACTGTCAAAGCAATCATCTAAGTCGATAACACAGATGTCATTACCTACCAAAAATCCGATATCGTCATAATCACTTATAGCAGCTGCTGCCGAACTAAAATCTAAAAATGTACTCCGCTGATCTGCTTTTGCCCTTTTTCTTGTTACTGGGTTATAGGGAACTTTGGTTTTTCTACCACTTCGCTCTTCATATTTCCAACAGCAAAACTGTGGCTTACTTTTGAGTATCTGTGGCAAGTTATCATATTGTGGTTTCAGTTATTTCACCTCCTTGCCTGTTATAAATAACCCAAAACGCTACTGTTCCAGAGAGTTTGCCTTGTTGGACACAACCTCGTTATCTTTCAAAGAATACGCTCGGAATTATCGTCATGGCATATTCTGCTTGAAGTATCTCTTGCATTTCGGGGTATTCAGTTGTCAAGGAGCAGTGAGAGAAAAACTATGCTTTAATTGGGGGATTATTTTTCCTCTCACCTTATAGCCACGGTAGGGCACATTAGTTGAGGATTTTCTAAAAATATTTTTCTTCCTCATCCATAAGCGAAGAATTCTATTGATTCGAACCCTTAAAATAAAAAAACAGCCTGTCTTTTTTCCGGTAAAGACTGCTGTAATGCTTATGCTTTTGCTCAAATTTGAGCGGAAGTGATATTTAGTTTAAGAAGGATTAATGTTATAACTTTGCCTTTGGTTTTACAAATAACTTACAGACATTTTTGTCTAAAAGTATTTATTTAAATAAAAATCAAAAATAAAGGCATACACAACAATCATTATCTTTATTAACATTGTAAAATTACTTCACAAACACAGAATTATCATGTTATTTTTGAAGAAAATGTGCTATGATGGAAAAAACATATATAAAGAGGTGACCAAGATGACCGTTAGCTATAAAAAGCTTTGGAAATTGTTGATAGACCGCGATATGAAGAAGAAAGATTTACAAGCTGCTGCGGGAATAAGTCCATCGTCAATTTCAAAGCTTTCTAAAAACGAATATGTCAGTATGGACGTTCTTGTAAAGGTTTGTACGGCACTTGGCGTTGATTTTAAAGATATCATGGAATTAGTGCCTAATATGGTTGAAGAAAGGAAGTAGATGTATGAGTAACAACAGAAAAGAACAGGAACGGGCGGAATTACACCGCACGATATGGAATATGGCAAATGATTTAAGAGGCAGTGTAGATGGATGGGACTTTAAACAATATGTTCTAGGCATGCTGTTTTATCGCTACATATCTGAAAATATTACTGCCTATATTAACGCCGGAGAATGGGAAGCTGGCAATACGGAATTTGATTATGCTAAGTTATCCGACGAAGAAGCAGAACAGGCACGACAGGATTTAGTTAAGACAAAAGGCTTCTTTATCTTACCTAGCGAGCTTTTTGAAAATGTCCGAGCTCGTGCAAAGGACGATGAAAACTTAAATGAAACACTGGAACAGATTTTCAGTAATATAGAGGCATCTGCCCAAGGAACAGAGAGTGAAGATAATTTCAAAGGCCTGTTTGACGATATTGATGTTAACAGCAATAAGCTAGGAAATACTGTAGGAAAGCGTAATGAAAAGCTGGTTAAGCTATTGAATTCTGTTGGAGAAATGAAGCTGGGAGATTACAAAGACAATACTATAGATGCATTCGGTGATGCTTATGAATTCTTAATGGGTATGTATGCATCCAATGCAGGAAAAAGTGGTGGTGAATACTATACGCCACAGGAGGTTTCTGAACTCCTTACCCATCTAACTTTAGTAGGAAAAACTGAAGTCAACAAGGTATATGACCCCGCTTGCGGTTCTGGCTCTCTACTGCTAAAGTTTGCAAAAATCTTAGGAAAAGAAAATGTACGTCAAGGTTTCTTCGGTCAAGAAATCAACATTACAACCTACAACTGAGTCATGCTCACTTTGACGGACACCAGACCGTGATCGTATAATTAAATCACGAGAGGATGTTGATTGTGAGTAAGACAAATAACAGATACGATGAAGAGTTTAAGGCTCATGCTGTTAATATGGTGGTTGAGAAGGGGCGCCCCATAAGTGCAGTGGCCAAGGATCTTGGTGTTTCTCAGCCAGCCATAAGAAGATGGGTAAAATTAAGCACTGAGCCGGAAGATTCGGTTGCCAAGAGAATTGCCGAACTAGAAGCACAAAACAAAGAACTCAAAAAAGAACTTTCGGACGCAAAGGAAACTGTTGAAGTGCTAAAAAAGTCCGTAGCCATTTTCATAAAACCATAGAATCACCTACACCCAGTGAGAAATATGCATTCATCAAAACTCATGCCTCCGGGCATTCTGTGGAGAAAATGTGCGATTTATTAGGTGTGTCCCGGAGCGGGTACTACGACTGGAGAGATAGGCCACCATCAGCCAGAGCAACCAAGCATAAGAAGATCCTTGCTGTCATTAAAGAAACCCATAGAAAGTATCCTATGTGGGGTGTAGACCCTATTTGGACTGAGGTTAAAGAATCAATACCTTGCAGCCGTGGGACTGTCCATAGACTGATGAAAGAGCATAATATTAAGTCTAAACGCAAGAAGAAGTGGATAGCCACGACTAACAGTAATCATAATCTACCTGTTGCACCGAATCTATTAAACCAGGAATTTGATGTTGCAACACCAAATACGGTATGGGTCGGAGATATAACGTATCACTGGACTGACAAAGGATGGCTCTATACCGCCATCGTTAAGGATCTGTGCACAAAGGATGTTGTCGGCTATGCAATGAGCAAACGAATGACCAAAGGACTTGTAATCAAAGCCATGCAGATGGCAATACGAAGAGAAACACCCAGATCAGGCCTTATATTTCACTCTGATAGAGGGAGCCAGTACTGTTCCAAGAGATTCAGGGCTTTACTGGAGACCTATGATATCCAGCAGAGCATGAGTCGCAAGGGCAATCCTTATGACAATGCTTGTGCAGAGAATTTTTTCAGCTGTCTTAAATGCGAATGCACCAACTTTTACCATTTTAAGAATAGAGACGCGGCTAAGCAAATTATCTTTGAGTACATAGAGGTTTATTATAATCGGCAAAGGAGACATGCCGCTCTGGGTTGGCTGACTCCTTTAAAATATAAAGAGCAACTTGCTAAGTTTCACTTAGCAGCATAGAAAATGAAATAAGGAGCAAGCGTGCGAAAGACTAAGCTACGCACACGAAATGGTGTCCGGAAAACCGAGAATGCCTCAAACCTGTGCAGAATTAATATGTTCCTGCACGATATTGATTATGACAAATTTGATATTGCCCTTGGTGACACGCTAACAGATCCGCAACATTGGGATGATGAGCCTTTTGAAGCCATTGTATCAAATCCACCTTACTCTATTAAATGGAAGGGCGACAATGATCCTATTTTGATTAACGATCCCCGTTTTTCTCCAGCTGGAGTATTGGCTCCTAAGTCTAAGGCAGACCTTGCTTTTATTATGCATAGTCTTTCTTGGCTTGCAACAAACGGAACAGCGGCTATCGTTTGTTTCCCCGGTGTAATGTACCGCGGAGGCGCTGAAAAGAAAATCAGGCAGTACCTGATTGACAATAACTATATCGACTGTATCATTCAGTTACCGGATAACTTGTTCTATGGTACCAGCATTGCTACCTGCATTATGGTGCTGAAGAAGTCTAAATCAGAAAATAGCACCTTATTTATCGATGCATCAAAGGAATTTGTTAAGGTTACGAATAACAACAAGCTGACACAAGAAAATATTGAGACCATTCTTAACGCATTCAAAGATAGAAAAGATATTGAACATTTTGCCAGGCTTGTGCCAAACAGCGAAATAGCTGAAGAGGACTATATCCTGTCTGTTTCTACCTATGTTGAACAGGAGGATACCAGAGAAAAGATTGATATTGTTGCCCTCAATGCTGAGATAGAAAAAATTGTGGCGAGAGAGCAGGTTTTAAGGGAAGAAATAGATAAGATTATTGCGGAAATTGAGGTGGGCAAATGAGTAAGTTAGATGAATTGATTGCTGAACTTTGCCCTGATGGGGTGGAGCTAGTACCATTAGAAGAGGTTATTCTTTCTCTTAATACAGGTCTTAACCCACGACAATTTTTTCGGTTGAATACTGTTGATGCTAAAAATTATTATGTAACAATAAGAGAATTAAGGAATAATAAGGTTATTTTTACAGATAAAACAGATCGAATAAATGATGAAGCTTTGAAGCTCTGTAACAATCGCTCTAATTTAGAGGTTGGAGATGTTCTTTTTTCAGGTACAGGAACAATTGGAGAAACTGCTGTCATTGAATCCCCACCAATAAATTGGAATATAAAAGAAGGAGTTTATGCAATAAAACCAGACAAAAAAAGAATCATATCGAGATTCTTAATGTATGTCCTTATGTCACAAAGAGTTCGAGAACGATATTTGGTTAAAGCATTGGGAGGAACAGTAAAAAGTGTATCTATGGGTGAAATGAAAAAGCTACTTATCCCCATTCCCCCTCTAGCTGTTCAGCAGGAAATTGTCCGTATTCTGGACAATTTCACAGAGCTTACAGCAGAGCTTACAGCAGAGCTTACAGCAAGAAGAAAACAGTATGAGTATTATAGGGATTTTCTGCTTACGTTTGGTGATGAGGTAGAGTGGACGACATTGGGAGAGGTTGCAATCAACCTTGATTCTAAGCGTAAACCTGTCGCTAAAGGGAAACGTAAAGCGGGTGAATATCCGTACTATGGAGCCTCTGGAATTGTTGACTATGTAGACGACTATATTTTCGACGGTGACTACTTGTTAGTTTCAGAAGATGGTGCAAATCTTGTGGCAAGAGTAACCCCTATTGCTTTTTCTGCGTCTGGAAAGATATGGGTAAACAACCATGCTCATGTATTGGAATTCGAAACATATGAAGATAGAAAGTTTATTGAATACTACCTGAACATGATTGACTTAAGTCGTTTTTTATCAACTGCGGCACAACCAAAATTGACACAAGAGAATCTTAACAAGATACCAGTTCCTGCTCCGTCTTTTGAAGAAAAAGAACGCATCGTCGCTATCCTCGATCGCTTTGACGCTCTCTGCAACGACTTAACCAGTGGTATTCCTGCTGAAATTGAAGCACGGCAAAAGCAATATGAATATTACAGAGATAAACTGTTATCTTTCAAGGAGGTGACGGCATGAGTATATACAATATCGTTGCCAGTACTGATGAAGCAACGGTTGTTGCTGAATATGCAGCTGAATATAATGTCCGTCCTGAAAAGTATCAGAGCGAGGCAGAACTTGAGCGGGAGTTTATCAGGCAACTAACTTCACAAGGATATGAATATATTTCAGTACACAATGAAGCTTCATTGATAGCAAATCTCCGAAAGCAACTTGAACTGCTTAATGACTTCACTTTTACTGACAGTGAATGGGAGAAGTTTTTCACAGAGTGCATTGCAAATACCAACGAGGGAATTGTTGAAAAGACCAGAAAAATTCAGGATGACCATATCCAGATTCTAAAACGTGAAGATGGAACAACAAAGAACATATACCTTTTGGATAAAAAGAATATCCATAACAATCGTTTGCAAGTTATTAATCAATATGAAGAAGCAGGCGGCAAGCATGAAACCCGATATGATGTAACAATCCTTGTAAATGGACTTCCGCTGGTTCATGTGGAGTTAAAGCGTCGTGGTGTTGCTATCCGAGAAGCCTTCAACCAGATAAAAAGATACCAGCGTGACAGCTTTTGGGCGGCTTCTGGTTTATTTGAGTATGTGCAAATATTTGTAATCTCAAATGGCACCCATACAAAGTATTATAGTAACACCACAAGAAATGCTCATATCAAGGAGCAAAGCAGTAGTGAGCGACGAAGAAGTAAAAAAACGAGCAATAGCTTTGAGTTTACCAGCTTTTGGGCAGATGCAAATAACAAAATTATTCCTGACCTTGTGGACTTTACTAAAACTTTTTTTGCCAAACATACCCTCTTAAATATACTAACAAAATATTGTATTTTTACATCTGAAGATCTGCTCCTTGTAATGCGTCCTTATCAAATAGCTGCTGCGGAACGTATCTTATCACGTATTGTAGTATCAACCAACTACAAGAAGATGGGCACAACTGCAGCTGGAGGATATATTTGGCATACAACAGGCTCTGGTAAGACATTGACCAGTTTTAAGACAGCTCAATTAGCTTCTGCCTTGCCTTACATAGACAAGGTACTGTTTGTCGTTGACCGTAAAGATCTGGATTATCAGACGATGAAGGAATATGACCGTTTTGAAAAGGGAGCTGCTAATGGTAATACGTCCACAAGAGTTCTTCAAAGACAATTGGAAGACAAGGACGAAAAAGGAAATCCTCATGAATACAAAATCATTGTAACCACTATTCAGAAGTTGGATATATTCATCCGTAAAAATAAACAGCATGATATTTATAAGAAACACGTGGTACTGATTTTTGATGAGTGCCACCGTTCCCAGTTTGGCGAAATGCATCAAGCTATCACGAAGAGTTTTAAGAATTATCATATCTTCGGCTTTACGGGAACCCCGATTTTTGCTGCCAATGCTAGTTCAGGAGGTAACCCACTGCTTCGCACAACCGAGCAGGCCTTTGGAGAAAAACTGCATACCTATACCATTGTGGATGCCATCAATGATGGGAATGTTCTGCCTTTTAGAATAGATTTTATCAATACCATTAAGATGCCTGATTACGTTAATGATAAAAAAGTCTATAGCATAGATAGAGAAAAAGCCTTAGCAGATCCACAGCGAATCAGTGAAATTGTTTCTTACGTTCTTGAACACTTTGATCAGAAGACAAAGCGCAATAGTTATTACACATTCTCTGCGAAATGGGAAGAAGCAGATAAGCACAACCCTAAAAAGATGATAGAAAAGCGTGAAACAAGGCGAGTTGCCGGTTTCAACTCCATATTTGCTGCTGCATCCATCCCAATGGCAATCAGATACTATAATGAGTTTAAGAAGCAGATAGCACAAAAGAACCGTAACCTTACCATTGCAACTATTTTCAGTTTTAGTGCCAATGAGGAGGAGCCAGATGGATTGCTTCCTGAAGAGGATTTTAATATGGAAAACCTTGACCAGAGCTCTAGAGATTTTCTTGAGGCGGCTATCCGAGATTACAATTCCACATTTAGCACAAATTACGATACTTCCTCGGATAAGTTCCAGAATTATTATAAAGACCTCTCTCTTCGCGTAAAGAATCGGGAGATTGATATATTGATTGTTGTCAATATGTTCCTGACAGGCTTTGATGCAACAACCCTAAATACGCTATGGGTAGATAAAAACCTGAGACAGCATGGACTAATTCAGGCTTTTTCAAGAACTAACCGCATCTTAAACAGCGTTAAGACCTATGGTAATATCGTTTGCTTTAGAGATTTGAAAGAAGAAACAGATAAAGCTATTGCACTATTCGGCAATAAGGATGCTGGCGGTATTGTACTGCTAAAAACATACGAAGAATACTATAACGGCTATGATGACAAAGGTGAGTATAAGCCGGGCTATGCTGAATTGATTACAACTCTTACAACACAGTATCCCCTTGGACAACCTATTATCGGAGAAGAAGCGGAAAAAGACTTTATCAGGTTATATGGAGCAATACTCAGGCTCAGAAATATTCTTACTTCTTTCGATGACTTTGAAGGAAATGAGATTTTATCTGAAAGGGATTTTCAGGACTATCAGAGCATTTATATTGACCTGTATCAGGAATATAGAAAAGGTGCTGATGGTGACAAAGAAACTATCAATGATGACATAGTTTTTGAGATTGAACTGGTCAAACAGATAGAGGTAAATATTGACTACATCCTTATGCTTGTAGCCAAATATCAACAATCCAACTGCAAGGACAAAACCATTCTTACGACCATTGATAAGGCTATCAATTCGAGTATTGAACTTAGAAGCAAGAAAGAACTTATCGAGCGTTTTATTGAGCAAGTCAATGTATCGACCAAAGTGGATGAGGATTGGCGTAAATTCCTCCATGAGCGTAAGGAAGCGGATATTTCAGCGATTATAGAAGAAGAAAAGTTAAAGCCTGAAGAAACCCGCCGATTCATCGACAATGCTTTCCGAGATGGGATACTTAAAACAACCGGTACAGCCATTGATAAAATCATGCCACCTGTATCCCGCTTTGGCGGAGGTAGAGCCGCGAAAAAACAAGGAATTATCGAAAAACTAATGTTATTCTTTGAGAAGTATTTAGGGTTGGTGTAGAAAATTGCATTACGATCATTAATTATAATTAGCATTATAGTTGCTATGCTAATTTTTAGGGGGAGGGAAGACAGTGGAAATAGAAAACTTGAAAAGTGAAGAATATGGAGAACAATATAAAGAACATTTACTTGAACAATGGAAAACCTGTGTTGAAATGGCCAATAGTAATAGTGAGCGACGAATCAGTACTAACAATGTATACATCACAGTCAATGCTGCTATTATTGCGTTGATTTCATTTACGTTTGATTATAAAAGCATACTTCTATCTATAGTCGGAGCAATTGTAAGTATACTGTGGTTAAATTCGATAATAAGCTATAAGAAACTTAATAGTGTTAAATATCAAATAATAAATGAAATCGAAAAAAAGTTGCCCATATCTCCATATGCCTATGAATGGTCATTGCTTGGAGATAATAAAAAGTATAGGCGATTTACACATCTGGAACGAATTCTTCCATGGCTTTTTATTATCCTCTACATAATATGCATATTTTGGCAAGTGGCAATTTGTATTTTTAAATGAATACATACATGAACAATAGTTGTGCAGTAGTATTACGAAAATACATGTAAAAAAATTTTTATACTAAGGAGGTTAATAAAATGTATAATTTATTTATAAGCCATTCATGGACTTATTCGGATGCATATGACAGATTGGTTGATCTATTAGATAACGCTAGCTATTTCTCGTATAGAAATTATTCTGTGCCTAAAGATGACCCTATACACAATGCCCCGACACAGTGGCAGCTAAAAGAAGCCATTAAAGCTCAAATGGCTCCTGCCAGTTGTGTTTTAATTCTTGCTGGTGTCTATTCTACATATAGTAAGTGGATTAATATAGAAATAGACCTTGCGAAAAATGGTTTTTATACTCCAAAACGGATTATTGCAATTGAGCCTTGGGGCTCTGAACGAACTTCACAAGTTGTTAAAAATGCAGCTGATGAAATTGTTAAGTGGAATACAAGTTCAATTGTTGGAGCTATACGCAAATAATTGTATAAAAAAGAGACCAGTCACTACAAGCAATTACGCTTGAACATGACTGGTCTTTTTTGCCACGCTTGAAGCTGTTCATTTAAGTTTTCTTCAATCCCTAAGTGAACGCTTCTTTTGGGTGTTTTTTTATTTACTTCACAACGGTAACCGGCACTTCTAAGGTGGCGATAACTTTACTGCTAACACTGCCTAAAAACAAACCTTGTAAGTTTGAAAGACCCCGGGTACCCATTATTACTTGATCAAACCCTTGGTCTTTAACGGTATTGATAATAATATCAGCAGTATCACCGGTTTCCGTGACAGTTTCCACTTCTATTCCGGCGGCATTAAAGATTGCCTCTGCATCTTTTAAATGTTCTCTTGCCTTTTTCCTAAACTCTTCTGAAAGTTTGACATTATGGGGTATAAACTCGTTATAGAAAGTATGATCCGGTATGTAAGCAACAGAAATAACGGTAACTTTCATATCACTACAGATTTTTGCCATTTTTGCAGCATATTCCACCGCCCGTTTTGAATTCTCAGACCCATCGTAAGCCACTAACACCTTCATTTTATTACCTCCCTTAATTATTCAACTGGTTTAATTATATACCATATTTACATTCTGTGGAAAGGTATTGATATAATTAAATGCCTGTTTTCCCCTTCTTAGAGACAAACAGGCATTAAAATTTAAATTTTATATTATTTTTTACTTAGCCGGCCTTAACCTCAATGCGCAGCTTATCAGCCACCATGGCAATAAACTCTGAATTTGTTGGTTTGCCCCGCTCCAAGTTAATGGTGTAACCGAAAAATTTGGTCATCATTTCAATGTTACCCCTGTCCCAAGCCAGTTCTATGGCATGCCTGATAGCCCGTTCCACCCTGCTGGGGGTGGTATTGTACTTTTGGGCAATCATGGGGTAAAGCTCTTTCGTCACAGCACCCAGTAAATTCACTTCACGGATTACCATTAAAATAGCTTCGCGCAGGTAATGATAACCTTTAATGTGAGCAGGTACACCCATTTCGTGTATAATATTGGTCACTGCCACATCTAAATTCTTCGTTTTAGCCGGTGAGACATATTCAGAAACCGTCACACCTTTGGCCAATTGCCTAATTCTGGTGGCCAACACTGAGAAATCAAAGGGTTTTAATATATAGTAGTCGGCGCCTAATTCCACAGCCCTCTGGGTCACACTTTCTTGTCCAAAGGCAGTTAACATAATCACCTTAGGTTTGATAACGGTGGCGCCGGATGAAATTTTCTCCAGCACACCTATCCCATCTAAATGCGGCATAATTATATCAAGTACAACAATATCAGGTTTTTGCTGATCAATTATCTCTAATGCTTCCAACCCATTATACGCAATACCTGATAGTACCAAATCATCTTGGGAATTAACAAACTCCTTTAATAATTCACAAAATTCTCGGTTGTCGTCTGCTACCAGCACCTTAATAGCCATAATAAAAACCCCGCCTCCTATTTATTTAATTTTTGTCTTTACCATATATTGTATATTAGCCTATGTGCTTTAACATTCGACAACCGCTATCCAAAGTCCTTTCTCCTATTAAAAAAATATCAAATAAATTATAAATGATATGCTTAGACAAGTTTTGACATTATGCGCAATTATCATAAATAACACGTTTTACTCTGCTAACATTAATATTTTTCTTTGCCCGCACAGTGCTTGATTCATTCAGCATCCATTCCGCTAACACCCCATAACCGCTGGTGGGATCATTTATAAAAACATGTGTCACTGCGCCCACCAACACGGCATCACCCTGTTGGGTATACTGGATAATAGGACTACCGCTCATGCCCTGGATTATTCCGCCGGTTATTTCTAATAATTTAGGGTCGGTAATTCTTATTATCATTCCTTTACCCTCTGGATTGGTCTGGGAGGATACCTTATCTATATTAATTTTAAACTTCTCCATTTTATCGCCGTTTAAAACGGTGATAATTTCTGCCGGGCCTTCTTTTATTTGATGGGATAAAGCAACGGGTATCGGTTCGTCAAAGAAAGGATTTGTTATGGGTTGTGACAATTGGCCGAAAATACCATAGGGGGTATTTTTCTCTATGGTGCCGGAAAGGGACGTTTGGTTTTTTATTAAACCGACTTTTTCACCGGGTTGGCCCCTCTGGCCAGGGTGAATTTGCTGTACTGTGGCCTCTATTACTTTGCCATCGGGCAGCTCCATCCTTTGCCCTGTCTCTGCGTCTGTTATCATATGCCCCAGGGCACCATAGACTGATGTTTCCGGTTCATAAAAGGTAAGCGTTCCTATGCCGGCTGCGGTGTCCCTGATAAACAAACCCAGGCGATAACTATTTGTATCTTTGCAGTAGACAGGGTCTACCTTTACGTTCATTGTTTTGCCTTGGCGCATTAATTGCACCCTTATTGGCTTGCCTGTCATTCCGGATTTATTTACCAAACTGCGCATTTGTTGTTCCGATTCTATTTCTTCACCGTTTATTTTTAATATCACGTCTCCTATTTTTATTCCTGCCTTATTTGCCGGAGCATCTTGTTTACCGGTGGCATCCTCAACCTCAGAAATTCCCACCACAATCACCCCTTTAGAGTGCAGCAGCACCCCAATGGACTGGCCCCCGGGCATAACTTTTTTTTGGGGAACCACATCCACCGTCACTTGACGTAGCGGTATCAGCCCAAATAATTTAACATTCATTTCCACCTTGCCCGGTGAATTTACAACGGGAGTTGACTCCATTAAGGTGAAATTGCTGTCTTTAAACGGCAACCCCTGATACATCATAATTAATTCATTTTCAGTTTTTATGTCCACCTTCAAAGCACTTAAGAATTTATGAGGGTCTTGAAATCCTAGATCCAAAGGCTCGCCCACCGCTATTTTTTGTTGCACGGGCAGGGTGCCTAAGCGCATAACCTGGCCGTTAAAACAAAACACTGCCAGCAATAAAATACTTATAAAACAAAAAAATTTGACCCTGCTGTCATTCAATTATGTCATCCCCCCTTATTTTTTTCTGCACAAAATCTTATATAACATTAATTAAAGTAACCTTCGTAAAATGTTTTTATTAAAGCTAAATATGGCAGCAAATTCCACATCCAGTGCTGTTAACGGTTACAAAGATTATGTAACTTTTTGATGTGTTACCACTAATAAAAATCTTTTTAAAAATTAAAAATGACCGCCTTAAAGGTCGGTCATTTTTATAAAATAATTAATTGTTGGCAATATTTAACAAGGACTGGGCATGTTCTAAGGCTACGCTGTCTGCATCTTTACCGCCTAACATGCGGGCCAGCTCATTTAGCCTGGACTGGTAATCAAGTTTAGTAATTCTGGTATAGGTCCTATTGTTCTCCACTTCTTTACTGATCAAGTAGTGATTATTGGCAAAACATGCCACCTGGGGGGCATGGGTCACCGTGATCACCTGATGCCTGCTGCCAATTTGAGCCATTTTCTCGCCCACCGAGTGAAGTGTTCTACCTCCTATACCGGTATCCACTTCATCAAATATTAGGGTGGGCACCTTGTCCACCTTAGCCAGCACGCACTTTAATGCCAGCATAAATCGCGACAGTTCACCCCCGGAAGCAATTTTCTGTAAGGGTTTTAAAGGTTCCCCCGGGTTAGGGGAAATTAAAAATTCTACCTTATCCATCCCCTTGGCATTGATACCGTCCAGTGGTTCAAAGCCCAGTTTAAAATCTACATTGGCCATGTCTAAGCCAGCCAACTCTTTAGATACTTGTTCCTCTAATTTTTTCGCAATTTCTTTGCGCAAGTTAGAAAGGGCGGTTGCCTGCTCTACCCACTGCTGATGATATTCTTTTACCTCTTCTTGCAAAATATCAATCTGTTCTTCGCTGTATGTCAACTCTTCCAGTCGGCTTACTATTTTTTGCCGGTAAGCAAGTATCTCTTCAACGGTGTCACCGTATTTTCTCTTTAGTTTATTGATTTCGTCAAGACGTTTTTCAATTAAATCCAAGCGCTGGGGCTGGTATTCAACACCATCCAGATAGCCGGATATCTCTCGGGCCACGTCTTCCACAGTATATAAAGCGGTTTCCAATGACTGCAGCAGCGGTTCCAGGGAAGCATCGTATTCTTTTAACTGCTGCAGGGCATTGAGCCCTTCGCCCATCATATCCACAGCCGATGAGGTATATTTCCCCCCACCGCTGTATAAACTCATTTTCACTGTGTTAGCCAAAACAGTTATTTTCTCTGCGTTGGCTAAAATATTTCTCTCGTTAGTCAACTGAATATCCTCTTCCGGCGTCAGGTTGGCCTTTTCAATTTCATCATTTTGAAACTGCAGCATATCTATTTCCCGGGCAGTATCCCTGGCATTGTTCTGCAAACGCTGCAATTTTTGATGGGCCTGGAACCAACTTTGGTAACTATTTGTTACCTTTTCAAGCTGTAGTGCCAAAGGCTCACCCCCGAAACTGTCCAGTAATTCAAGATGCCGTTCCGGGTTCAGCAGTGACTGCTGCTGATGCTGACTGTGCATATCCACTAGGCCGGCCCCTGCCTGGCGGTACATTGCCAGCGTAACCACCTGTCCGTTAACCCGGCACCAATTGCGTCCGTTGCGGCTAATTTCCCTGGCCAACACCACCACACCGTCGCCGGAACTTTCAATTCCCAGGTTGCCCATATCCTTTTCCGTCTCTGTGTCCACTTGAAAAGCCGCCTGCACCACCGCCTTGTCTTCGCCGGCCCGAATATATTCAGCAGAGGCTCGGCCGCCCAAAGCCACCTGTAAGGCACCCAACAGGATAGATTTTCCGGCCCCTGTTTCACCTGTTAAAATATTTAATCCGGAGTCGAATTCAACGGTAATATCATCAATGAGAGCAAAATTTTTAATGTACAGGGAGCGCAACATAGTATCACCCCTTGAATAACTCGTTAAACTTGCTCACCACCATGCCAGTAGCTTTTTTAGGTTTCACCACTATCAAAATATTGTCATCGCCACCTATGGTGCCAATAATCTCCGGCCAGTTGGCATTGTCTATGGCAGAAGCAACCCCCATTGCTTCACCTGTCATGGTTTTGATTATAATGATGTTTTCACTATAATCGATGTTGGTAACAGAGGTTTTAAACAGGCGTTTTAGACGTTCATCATTGCGGAGTACAACAGGCTCATTGGGCAATGCATAGCGCGGCGAACTGTTTTCAGTGGGAATTTTTATCAAGCCCAACTCTTTTATATCCCTGGATATAGTGGCTTGGGTGACATTAAAACCCTCTTCTTTTAACCGGCGTACCAATTCCGCTTGGGTTTCAATGGGCTGGTTTTGAATAATTTCTTGTATTTTTAATTGACGCCTGGCCTTGGTCAATTAACCCACCCTTTCTATTAAAAATATTACCGGTGCAGTGGGCGGACGATTAGCAAAACTGATGGTCACTGCCCAGTAGGCATGGGAATCCAGTGAACTGACCACCTGCTCAATGGCATTCAATTCGTCCGCGCCACCCCGATGACCTGTATAAACTACCAGTGATATTTTGCCACCAACTTTAAGCATTTTAATGGCACTGTTCAAGGCTGACACAGTATTCTCCGGCTCAGTAATGATCTTGTGGTCTCCCCCCGGCAGATAACCCAAGTTAAACATTACTGCATCCACCGGTTCTTTCACATGCTCCTCCATATTTTGGTGACCGCTGTGAACCAGATTAACAACATCCAACAGGTGATGCTCTTCCAGCAGTTGTGCCGTTTTGTCCAAAGCCTCCTGTTGAATATCAAAGGCAAATACCCTTCCGGACCTGCCCACAGTTCGGGCTAAAAACAAGGTATCGTTACCGTTTCCGGCGGTGGCATCCACTGCCAATCCACCACTGGGCAGGGACTGGCCTATAAATTGCTGTGCTATATCCACCGCCCGTTTTTGCCCTTTAAACATGACTGCTGTTCCACTCCTCCAGCTTCTTTCTTAGTATTTCATAAAAATTATGATTCTCCGTTCTAATAAATTTGGCATTATAAGGAGCTTGCCGTACCTGCACCACATCAAAGGATTCTAAATCAAATCTACATTGTCCATCCACCGTAAGTACAATTTCTCCCCGGTTGGTTTCTGCCATCACACTGATTGTATAGTCCGGTGATATGACCAGGGGCCTTGCTGACAGTGTGTGTGGGCAAATGGGGGTTACCACCATCAGGTCAAGGTCCGGACCCACAATGGGTCCCCCGGCAGACAAGGAGTAGGCAGTGGAGCCGGTGGAGCTTGCCACTATAACCCCGTCTGCGGGATAGCTGTTCATATGCTCACCGTTTACATGTAGTTCCAACCATATCAGCCTGGCAAATGCACCCTTAGAAATAACGGCGTCATTTAAGCCCGTCAGCGTTTTTAGCAGCTTGTCCTTTCGGTACACCCGGGCTTCGATCATCATCCGTTCTTCCACTGTGTAGTTACCTGCTATCAATTTTTCTAAACCCGGCAACAAATCGGGTATGTCTACCTCGGTTAAAAAGCCCAATCTCCCGGCATTTACACCATAAATTGGTGTGCCTGCGGGGGCTGCCGCCCGGGCACAGTTTAATATGGTGCCGTCGCCGCCCCATACCATCAAACAGTCACACATTCCGGCCAGTTGGCTTAGGGGGTAGTAGTTTTTATTTATATTAAGTATTTCGGCACATTCATCAGTTATCAGCACCCTAATGTTTTTGCCTTGGAGCCAATGGTAGATTTTTTCAACCACCGGCGCAACCTTGTGTTTCTCTTTATTTAAAACAAGACCGATGGTTTTCAAAAAATAACGCCTCCCTTAATCAGTAACAGCACCACCAGTACACCTGCCCCAAAGGCAATGGCGTGGGAAATGTAACTGTCGGCCCTTTTGGGCAGTTTGATTTGAAACTGCACTGTATGTATTTTTTTATTTTCCATATCCAATAAGAGTACCCCATTGGTACGATATATCAAATAGTATTCCAGCAGCTGCCTTCTTATTTCAGCAGAGGTGGGCCTTTCCACCTGCTTCCCGGTTTTTACTTCAACCACATAAGTATAACCGCCTTTTTTGACAATAAAATCGGCCTTTACGTGGTTTTTATAGTCACGGTTGTCCACCTTTGTTAATATTGGCACCCGTTGTTGAGCGGATACAATGGTATAGCCCTGGTCTTCTAGGTAGTTTTGGGCAGCCCTCTCCGCCCGGCGGGCAGTTTTAGACTGTCGTTTTAATTTATAAGAACGCACTAACTTGGTTAAATAGTAAACGAAAAGGGCACCAAAAACAATGCCCAATATAAGAATATCAGTGGACGTCATTTGGCTAGCCCCTTATGTGCATTTTCAACCACCTTATTTACCGGTACCGGTTTTTGTGGGCACCCAGGGGAGGCACCCTTGGTGAAATAAAGCAAGTACTCAATATTGCCCTCCGGCCCTTTGATTGGTGAATAGTCCAGTCCCTGGGGCTGAAAACCCAACTGCTCAACAACTTTTAGCACTTGGTTAATCACTTCAATATGAACTTGGGGATCACGAACTACCCCTTTTTTGCCCACCTTTTCCGGGCCGGCCTCAAATTGGGGCTTGATCAGCACCACAGCCCCCGCATCATCGGCGGTGAGCTCAGCCACCTTGGGCAATACCTTGGATAAAGATATAAATGAAACATCCACCGTAGCAAAGTCAGGCAGCTGTTCCAGCCTTTCGGCCTCCAAATGGCGGATATTGGTTCTTTCAAGCACCACCACACGCTCATGCTGACGCAGTGACCAGGCCAATTGCCCATACCCCACATCCACAGCATATACCATTGAAGCTCCCTTTTGCAGGGCACAATCGGTAAAACCCCCGGTAGAGGCACCTATATCGAGCACAATTTTACCGGAAAGGTCTATATTAAAGACTGCCAGCGCCTTTTCCAGTTTCAGTCCACCCCTGCTTACATAGGGCAGAGGTGTACCCTTTATTTCAATTTTGCATTGGCCGGTAACCTGGTGTCCCGGCTTGTCTACCCTCTTGCCGTCCACAAAAACCAAGCCCGCCATCACTGCTGAGCGGGCTTTTTCCCGGCTGGAAAACTGGCCACGGGATACCAGCAATGTATCTAACCTTTGCTTGCCGGACATAAAATCCTCCAATATATTTTTAGTGTTACTCATGGGCAAGAATTAATTTTGGTCTTCTGCCCATCATGTTCAGTGATTGGTTTACCAAATTATCAACTGTCAGCCCATACTTCTCATGCATGATAGAAGGACGGGCATGTTCCACAAACTCATCGGGAATTCCTAATCTTTTTACTTTAATGTCATGAACTCCCCTTTGCTCCAATAATTCCAGTATGGAGCTGCCAAGGCCACCGGCCAACACATGTTCTTCTATGGTTATCAACCGCCTGGTTTGAGTAACATGGTGCATAATACATTCTTCATCCAGGGGCTTAATAAAACGCACATTAATTACAGTGGCTTGTACCCCAAGTTTGCCCAACTCCCGGGAGGCTTGCTCCGCCACAGCAACCATGTTGGACACGGCAATCAAGGTAATATCTTTACCCTGACGCAGCACTTCGCACCGGCCCACCGGCAATACCATTGGGTCCGGGTCCATTTGGCAGCCGACACCGGCACCCCGGGGGTATCGAATGGCACAGGGAGCCTCGTGTTCTATGGCTGTCTTTATCATATGCTGCAGCTCATTTTCATCCTTGGGGGCCATGATAGTAAGATTGGGTATAGATCTTAAAAAAGCGATGTCAAAAACGCCCTGGTGGGTTGCCCCGTCGTCCCCCACTATCCCCGCCCTATCAATGGCAAATACCACCGGCAGGTTTTGTAAACAAACATCGTGCATCACCTGGTCGTAAGCCCGCTGCATAAAAGTGGAGTATATGGCCACCACCGGTTTATAGCCCCTGTTAGCCATACCTGCCGCCATGGTCACCGCATGCTGCTCGGCAATACCCACATCAAAAAAACGCTGGGGGTAAAGGTGGCTAAATTGTGATAATCCCGTTCCGCTGGCCATGGCAGCGGTAATTGCCAGTATGTTGTCATTTTCGGCAGCCAGTTTTACCAATGTATCACTGAAAACAGAGGTATAGGTGGGGGCACCGTTCTTTTTAATTACCTCCCCCGACACCCTGTCAAAGGGCCCTACACCGTGAAATTTATCCGGATTTTGCTCCGCAGGCAAATAACCCTTCCCCTTTGTGGTGACCACATGCACCAGCACCGGCCCACCAACACCTTTGGCCTGCTTAAGCACATCGGTTATATCTTCTATGTTATGGCCGTCAATGGGACCTAAATATGTAAAACCTAATTCCTCAAAGAGCATGCCCGGTACTACCAGGTGCTTCAAGCTGTCCTTCATCCGCTCTGCCAGCTTTAACACCTGTTTACCAATGGGCAGTTTGTTCAATAAATTTTCAATTTCTTCCTTGCCCTTGGAGTACATGGGGTCGGTACGGATACGGCTCAAGTAGCGGGATAAGCCTCCCACATTTTCCCCAATACTCATTTCATTATCATTTAAAATAACTATTAAGTCTTTTTTTAAATCCCCGGCATGGTTCAAGGCCTCAAAGGCCATACCTCCGGTCATTGCACCGTCGCCAATTACCGCCACCACCGAATATTTTTCACCCTGTAAATCCCTGGCCACCGCCATACCCAGGGCAGCGGATATGGAAGTGCTGCTATGCCCGGTGCCAAAGGCATCGTGAATACTCTCGCTGCAGCGGGGAAAGCCGGCGATACCCTGATGCTGGCGCAAGGTGTGGAATTGATCTTTGCGCCCGGTAAGGATTTTATGCACATAACACTGGTGCCCCACATCATAGATAATTCTATCCCGTTCACTGTCAAAAACACGGTGAATGGCAAGGGTCAGCTCCACCACCCCTAGGTTGGGTGCCAAGTGACCGCCGGTCTTTGAAACGGTTTCTATTATTAACCGGCGCAGTTCATCAGCCAAGAGCTGTAATTTTTTATTATCCAAATTGCGCACATCCTGAGGTAATGATACGTTGTCTATTATCGTCACCGTTATTTAACCACCTTTTGTTCGCTATTCCTTAGGTCGCCGTCTCTTGCGATAAGGATCACGCCCTATACTTTTTTCGACCCGGGCTATGTTTTTTCCTACAAAAAAAACTATTGTATTTGCATTCCTTAAGGCAAATTTTTTGCCCAGTGCCTTACCCGATATGGTTAAAGATGCCACACTGGCCGTTACCAATACATTTAGTATAAATATATCCCAATGGGGGTTTTCCATAATTATTTGTGCCACTATGGATATACCCAGGGCACCTGATACAGTGCCGGCAATGTCACCCACCACATCCAGGGAAATATTAGCAACCCTGTCTGCATTTCTGAGCAGCATCACACTCTGCTGCGCTCCCAGCACCCGTTTGGCTGCCATGGCGTGAAAGGGTGTTTCATTGGCTGCGGTAACTGCGGTACCAAAAATATCAAAGGATATACCAATTAAAATCATCATTAACAAAATCAAAAATGCCGTGGCACTGCTCAGCCCCCGCACCAGCAATTCAGAGACAACAGAAAAAAACACAGCCAGGGAAAATGCACCGATTCCCACCAGTACAATATACGACCCAGATACACTGGATTTATTATTTCCCAAACAATTCCACTCCATCCATATATACCAATATAGGGCTGCTTTTTAAAGCAGCCCATGGGTATAGATTAAAATATATATACGTTGTACTAAAGTGACAGCTTACCGAGTAAATGTTGCGGCTTAGGTCTAGCAGGTTTTCCCAAAAGACCACCGACTGTCGCCATATCGGCGGTTTCCCATTAAGGTCTTTTCCGGACCGTTACCGGTTCCGGGGCTAGATTACCACTTAGTCCGCACTGTAATCCCCGGCAAGCCCTGGGTGACCCAGACAGCCTAGGAGTTTTCCTCAACAGAATTACCCTTTCCTAGCCTCTTTTGCAATAAAGGTTTCATCCCTGCTTTACACAGACCGGGCCCGGACCGTGTAAAGCACTTACCGGAGTTCGCCATTACCACTCAAGGCAGGCTACACTGCACGCAGCTTCCTTCCACGTGCAGGTTTTCTCCAAGCCATAGTTCGCCGTTGCCTAACGGTTCCCCACAAACTTGGGCCTCCACGGAAACAGGGTCAAGATCCACATGCCATTGTGGGTTGCCCTATAACCTTAACTCCCAGTACCAGCCCCCAACTGGGCGTCAGAAGCCAGCACCAGGAACTTCATCGATGTGCCCGTTGACGGATTTTTAGGCCCGCCTTCAGAAAGGAAATCCTGACTAGGATACTGCATCACTTTAGCAACGCCTATGTTTTCATGCCTAAAAAATTATAGCATAAATAATTTATACTGACAAAGTCAAAATGAGACCGCTTTAGGCCTGGTTTGAAGTTGTATTGCCATAGTTTATATTATAAGTAACTGACTCTTTTTCGCAGTCGCCCGCAAATGATTTTGTTTCGTTTTGCATTTAATGATCACGATGAACAATAAACTTTAATGTATGGCGTAAAAAATCCACTTCCGGGCCAAAGGATTCTAAAGCTGCCATGCCCTTGTGCATACATTGCCGGGCCATGTGCTTTGAGTGTTCAATGCCGTATTTGGCAGGATAGGTGGATTTATTGTTTTTTGCATCACTGCCCACCGGTTTTCCTAGTTTAGCAGCATCACCTTCCACATCTAAAATATCGTCCACAATTTGAAAGGCCAGCCCTAAATTCTCTGCATACTCAGTTAATGCCCCCAACTGTCTTTCATCAGCCCCACCTAATATGGCGCCGCAGCGCACCGCCGCCCGAAATAAGGCGCCCGTTTTGTGCCGATGAATGTATTCCATGGTGCCTTCATCAACAAGACTGTTGGCCGACTGGATATCCACCACCTGGCCGCCAATTAAGCCCTGGGAACCGGCAGCATGGGCCAGCTCTTTAATGGCAAGTACCACCGCTTCAGCCGATGAGGTGGCGGCATTTTGGGCCATCAATTGAAAGGCCAGGGTCAACATGGCATCGCCGGCTAAAATAGCAATGGCCTCACCAAAAACCTTGTGGTTAGTGGCCTTTCCCCGGCGCATATCATCGTTATCCATGGCAGGCAAATCATCGTGTACCAGTGAATAGGTGTGTATTAGTTCCAAGGCACAGGCCGCCGGCAATACCCGTTGGGGCTGGCAGCCCACCGCCTCTGCAGCACCAAGAACAAGGGCAGGTCGAAGACGTTTCCCGCCGGACAAAAGGCTGTATCTCATGGCCCGATGTATCACCTCAGGATACTCAGCCTCTGCCGGTATAAACTGAACCATTGCATCTTCAACCATTTTTGCACGCATTCTAAGCTGCCTTGAAAAATCCATTTACCCTTCCCCCTTGGCCTGCTGTAGTTCTTTTAGCATAAGTTCACCCTTGTCATCGGCCAAAAGCACCCTAATGTGCTCTTCCGCATTATCCAGTTTATGGTTACACACCTTAACCAGTTCTATACCTTCGGCATATAATGCCAATGACTCTTCCAGCGGTAATTGACCGTCTTCCAGTTGTTTAACTACCACTTCCAGCCTGGCCAATGCTTCCTCAAAAGTCAGCTCTTTTTGTTTTTCTTGCACAAATAAACCTCCTAAAAAGTAAACCACAACTAAATCATGCGCCGGTTCATAAACTCTAAAGTTTTTTCCTTCAAATGGGCTGCCTGGTCACTCAGGCGGGCCTTTTCTGCCTTAAATTGCTCAACAAAGGCCCTGTCTTCTATGCCACCAATGTTACTTTCTGCGGTAATCAGCGCCGACTGCACAGCTGCTTCCGCCAGGTGGGCCGCCACGCCGGTGTCACTGACAGCCAATTTAGTACCTATTTCCGCAAGCCGGCAGGCCAAAGAAAGCACTTCCACCCCCGCTGCAGCAATGGCCAGGGGTGTGCCGGTGGCGTTTATTAGGGCCCCTTGCATTCTTTCTTTGCGGTATTTTTGCTGTTCTTCATTTTCCTTAGGCAGCCGCAACACTTCCATGAAGGCATCAAAGTGGGCCATGTCATCTAAGGCCAACCTTTTCAGTTTTTCCATCAAGCGGTTGCCCTTATCTATCAGTTGTTTAACTTCCTCTTCAACCTGGCGGTATTTTTGTTTGCCCACAGTGAGCCTGCCCACCATTTGCACCAGGGCAGCAGCCTGGGCCCCGCAAAGGGCAGCCACACTGCCCCCACCCGGGGTAGGGGCGTCCGATGCTGTAACATTAAGAAAATCCCTTACACTTTTATCGAAAATATCAGACATGGTTGTTGTCACTCCTTATTGGACAAAGGCCTGTTGCATGGTGATGCCTTTTAATAGGTTCTTTAACATCATCACAGTGGTTATACTGCCCACACCGCCGGGTACGGGGGTGATGGCCGAGGCAATTTCCTTTACATTTTCAAAATCCACATCACCGCAAATTTTCCCGTCTACCTGGCTTATACCGGCATCAACCACCACGGCTCCCGGCTTCACCATATCCCCGGTAATTAATCCCGGTTTTCCCACTGCACTGAATATTACATCAGCCCTCTTGGTGTGATAAGCCAAATCGGGGGTTTTAGAGTGACAAACGGTGATGGTGGCATTTTGGGCCAGCGCCAGATACATTAGAGACTTACCCACGGTTTCTCCCCGGCCAACCACCACAGCGTGTTTACCCTCGATGCCAATGCCATAGCGTTGCAGTATCTCTAAACAGGACAGCGGTGTAGCAGGATAGATACAATCGCCGCCGCTGAGGATATACCCCCGGTTAATGGGGTGCACGCCATCCACATCCTTGGCCGGCAAAATGCTGTCAATCACCTGCTGTTTATCAATATGTTCAGGAAGTGGCAAAAGCAATAATATGCCATGTACTTTTTTGTTTTGGTTTAACTTGTCCACCACCGACAACAAATAATCTTCCTCAGCATCCTTAGGCAATTGCTCCAGATGAAATTTTACATTAACATCGGCAGCTACCTTTTGTAAAAAGTTTGCATAGGCCACAGACGCAGCATCATCACCCATTAGCACCACTGCTAAACAGGGATTAATGCCCCGTTGCTGCCATTGTTCTACTTCAATTTTTAACTCTTCTTTTATTTTTATGGCTACTTCTTTACCATCCAATATTTTTGCCATCTTGACCATCCCCTCTTACTTAAACTTCGCGACTCTTTACAGTACAGGTAAGCTTACCCCGATGTAATTGAACTTCAACCCTGCTACCAAGCTCCACCTGGGCAGCATCTCTAATCAGCCGGCCGGTGGGTGAGGTACATAAACTATAGCCTCTGGATAAGGTGTCCAAGGGGCTTAAGCTTTGCAGTGAGGCAGCCAAAGACGCCAGCTCACCGCCCTTTTTGGAAAGCAAAAGTTCAATGCCATGCTGCAATTCCTTATTCAATAGGTCCAAATGCTGCCGCCTGCTGTCCACCAATACACGCTGGGGCATATTAAGGGCCCTGGCTTCTTCTACCCTCTGCAGCCAAAGGCGGGCCCTGGCAAGATACTGTTTTATGGCCCTATGGGCACGGTTCTGCAGTATTTCAATATAGTCTTTAACACTATTTAGGTCCGGCACAGCCATCTCTGCCGCCTGGGAAGGTGTGGCCGCCCGGACATCGGCGACAAAATCACAAATGGTAACATCAGTTTCATGGCCCACCGCCGAAATAACCGGCACCTGGGAACCGGCCACCGCCCGGGCCACCACCTCTGTATTAAAAGCCCATAACTCTTCCAGCGAACCCCCGCCGCGGCCCACAATGATTAGGTCGGCCTTTCCCCAACGGTTAATTTCCTCTATGCCCCGGGAAATATCTTGGGGGGCATGCTCCCCCTGCACCGTCACAGGAACTATTACCAGCTTGGCCGGCGGCCACCGGTGCGATATTATTTTAATCATATCCCTCACCGCCGCACCGCCGGGGGATGTAACAAGGCCTATAATTTTAGGAAACTTGGGAAGCTGCCTTTTCCTGGCTGCATCAAAAAGCCCCTCCCCTTGCAGCCTGGCTTTTAATTGTTCAAAGGCAATGTACAGGGCGCCCAAGCCGTCGGGTTCCATCTCTTCTGCATATAACTGATAACAACCATCCCGTTCGTAAACCGATACATACCCGCGCACCATGACAGACATGCCGTTTTCCGGAAAAAAGGGCAGCCTATAGGCCCTGGAACGAAACATTACCACACCTATACGGGTATGATCATCCTTTAAGGTAAAGTAGAGGTGCCCGGAACTGTGCCTTTTAAAATTTGATATTTCACCCTTCACCCAAAGATTATTCAGCAAATAATCGCCGTCAAATTTTTCCTTTACGTACCGGGTTAGTTGGGTAACAGACAAAACCTTCATTAAAAAATACCTCTGCAATATTAGTTTTCTTAAATAAAGGGCTCAATTCATTGAGCCCTAAAGCAAACCCTAAGCTATTATAATAAAAATACTATGTACCGACAGGGGGTTGTACCCGGCGAAACTTTTCCGGTGACGCCACCACCCTACCTAATATACCGTTGATAAACCGTCCGCCTTCCTCCCCACTATATATTTTTGCTAACTCCACCGCTTCATTTACCGAAACTGCCGGCGGTATTTCTTCCCGGTGGTATATTTCATAAAGGGCCAAACGCATAATGTTTCGATCCACATAAGATAGGCGTTCAAAATTCCAGCCCCTGGATAATTGCTTGATAATTGCATCTAACTCCGGCAGCTTTTGTATGGTACCTTGAATTAGCTCTTTACTAAAGTCCTTAGCCCTAGGCGATATGGCAAATTCATCGGTCACATGATTAAAAGCCTCTTCAAATTCAATTTTTCCTAAATCCATGGCAAAAAGAACCTGTACAGCCGTTTCACGGGCCTGTCTCCTGCTCAAAATAATTCCCCCTGAAAAGAAACGGTACTTAATTATATCTTACCCATATGGGTGTTATATTTATCGGTCTTTAAATAAACGGTCAAAAATTTGGGCTATATCCTCTCGCTCATCAATGCGCTTTCCTATAAAAAAGCCTGCCCCTATGCAAAAGGCCACAAAAAGGGCTTTAAAAAAGCCGTATTTGATGGCAAACCAACCAAAGACTAGCCCCAGTAAAACCCCCAATGCCTTACCCCGGTGGTATTCTAATATTTCTTGTAATAAATACTTAAAATTCATCATAACACCTCTTTACACTACTCCACCCGGGGCTTGTTGGTGGAGATATTTTCTACCATTACTTTGACATTATGCACCGATATTCCTGTTATTTCTAGAAGATAATCCTTTATTCGCTGCTGAATTTGCTTGGAAGTTTCCGGTATATTTATGTCCGGAGCCACCGTTACTTTAACAAAGACACTGACTCCGTCTTTAACGGTGTTTATCCTTGGTTTTACCTCCCGCACTCCGTCTATCTGAAAAGCAGCCTTTTTTACCAACCCTTCAATGGCAGGAATGGTAATGCGCAATTGTCCTAAGGTAAACTCGTGTACCACCGCCCGCTTTTCCCGGCTTCCCACCAAGCTAACGTAAAACAATCTTAGGCTTACCAACAAAAGCACACCGATAATTAACCATAATATTATATTATCCCCAGCACCATAGGGGGCATACAGCATAGCATCCAAGGGTTGCAGCCACCAACCGGTGAAAGCGGTCACCGCCAGCAGCAGCAGTATGATGATAGCTAAGGTGTATAATCCCAGTAAAACCCTATCGAGAAAACCCATACCATACCTCCTGAATAAAAAATAATAAAACCAAAACCCGCGGCTTAAGCCCCGGGTTTCCATGTACTTAGCGAACTCTGGCGTTTTCCTCCCCTTTTTCATCGGGAAAAACCACACCGCGGATATGGATGTTTACCTCTACCACCTTTAGACCGGTCATACCCTCAATAGCATGCTTAACATTTGTCTGAATACTGGCTGCCACCTCCGGGATGCGCACACCAAATTCAACAATTACATGCAGATCTACCGCAGCTTCACGCTCACCGACTTCAACCTTTACACCTTTGGACAGGTTTTTGCGGCCTAGCATTTCAGCAATGCCGCCGCCAATTCCGCCACTCATACCTGCAACGCCGGGAATTTCAGTGGCGGCCAATCCCGCTATAATGCCCACCACGTCGTCAGCCACCCGGATAGAACCCAAGGCGTTTTGCTGATCGTGAACATAGATATCTTTAGTACTATTGTTTTGCACCGCGACACCTCCAGAAAATAGTTTGCCGGTTAAACAAGACACAAGTAATTAAGTACAAGTAATTATACCAAACTATACCAACTACCGCAACATTAGATCTTCTTCAGGCAGAATGCGCCGTTGGATAAAGTTGGTATATACTTCGCCCCGACGATAGAAGGCATTGCCCAAAATTCGCTGCTGAAAAGCGGCTGTTGTGGGCACCCCTTCAATGACCATTTCCTTCAGTGCCCTTTCCATACGGCCAATTGCCTCTTGGCGGTCATTGCCCCACACTATCAGTTTACCTATCATGGAGTCATAAAAGGGCGGTACTTGGTAGCCCGGATAAACGGCGCTGTCCATACGTACCCAGGGCCCACCGGGCGGCAGATAGGTGGTAATGGTGCCTGGGGTGGGCATAAAGTTATTAGCAGCATCCTCTGCGTTGATGCGGCATTCTATTGCCCAACCGCGAATTTTAATATCGCTTTGCTTATATCCCAGGGACTCACCGGCAGCAATGCGTATCTGTTCCTTTATTAAATCAATACCTGTAACCATTTCCGTTACCGGGTGTTCCACCTGGATACGGGTATTCATTTCAATAAAATAGAAGTTGTTGTGTTTGTCCAGCAAAAACTCAACGGTGCCCGCATTATAATAATTTACCGCCTGGGCCGCCTTCACTGCCATCTCACCCATCTTTTTGCGCAGTGACGGTGTCAAAGCCACAGATGGTGCTTCTTCTAATAACTTTTGATTGCGGCGCTGAATGGAGCAATCCCTCTCACCCAGGTTAACAATGTTGCCATATTTATCCCCAAGTATTTGAAACTCAATATGGCGGGGCTGCTCAACATATTTTTCAAGATAAACAGCATCATCGCCAAAGGCAGCCTGGGCTTCGTTTTGGGCCGCTGCAATAGACTTAACTAAGTCTTCGCGGTTATGGGCCACCCGCATTCCCCGGCCACCGCCGCCTGCAGAGGCCTTAATAAGTACCGGGTAGCCGATTTGTTCACCTATTTCCACCGCATGATCCATATCCCGCACTACGCCCTCTGAACCGGGCACCACCGGCACCCCGGCCTCTATCATTGTTTGGCGGGCCAGTGCCTTGTTGCCCATCCTTTCGATGGCGTCCGCCGATGGACCAATGAAAGTTATACCGCAGTTCTCACATATATCGGCGAAGTTAGCATTTTCTGATAAAAAACCAAAACCGGGGTGAATGGCCTCTGCACCTGACAGCTCAGACACACTGATAATGTTAGCTATATTTAAGTAGCTCTTTGCTGAAGGCGCCGGGCCGATACAGTAGGCCTCATCGGCAATACGAACCGGTAAACTGTCGGCATCGGCTTCGGAATATACCATAACCGTTCTAATGCCCATTTCCCGGCAGGCCCGAAGTATTCTTAATGCAATTTCTCCACGGTTAGCTATTAATATTTTCTTAAACATGCTTACTCCTTACTTACCCTTTTCTGATTAAAAACATCGGTTGTCCGTATTCCACCGGTTGACCGTTTTCCACCAAAATATCTACTATCTCACCGGCAAACTCTGCCTCTATCTCATTCATTAACTTCATTGCTTCCACAATACACAAGGTTTGCCCCACTTCCACCCTTTGGCCCAATTCCACAAAGGGTTCTGCATCCGGTGCCGATGCCCGATAAAAAGTTCCCACCATGGGCGCAGTAACTGTTTCAATATCCTCGCCCTCCGCTACGGGTTTTTGTGGGGGTGTGGGAGAAGGAGCAGGAGCCGCTGCCGGCGTAGCTTCCACTGCCTTTGGTTTTTCCACCGCCGGTGAGTCAGTTATCTCCGGAGCTGTTACCACTGCACCGGGGCCGTTTCCCTTTTTAATGGACACCTTCATGCCGTCACTTTCCAATGATATTTCATTTATATCTGTTTCGTTTAGAATTTCAATTAACTCTTTTAATTCTTTTAGATTCACTTTGCCAGCCTCCTCGAAGCCTTTGGTTTTTCCATCGCTTTTATCTTTTTTGTTATTACTTTGCTTAATTCTTTCTATTTCCGCCTTATACCTGGTTCCCAGCTCTCCCCGTGCCCTGGCCTGGAAGAATCTCCTTGCTATTTGCGGAAAGAGGGCATAGGAAATGACATCTTCTTCTGATTTTGCCAAGTCCTTTATTTCTTCCCGTAGTTTATCCAGTTTGGGTTCTAACAAGTCTGCCGGGCGGCAGGTAATCATCTCTTTGTCTCCCAGCACCTTTCTGGATATGGCCGGGTCTATGGGTGCAGGGGGCTCACCGTATAAGCCCTCAACGTAAGCCCTCACTTCACCGGGTATTAATTTATAACGCTGGCCAGTTAGCACATTAAGTACCGCCTGGGTACCGACAATTTGACTGGTGGGTGTAACCAGCGGCGGGAAACCTAACTCCTCCCTCACCCGCGGAATCTCTTGCAGTACTTCATCCAACCGATGGGAAGCCTTTTGTTCTTGCAGCTGACTTACCAGGTTGGTAATCATTCCACCGGGTACCTGGTGCTCAAAAACCCGCATATCATTAATTCTTGTTACACCGCGTTCATAGCCTAATTTTTTACGCAATTTTTCAAAGTACTCAGCCACTTCAAATAAGGAACTCAGCGACAGTCCGGTGTCAAAGGGTGTAGCCTTTAAAGCCCGCACCACTGTTTCCACCGGTGGCTGCGAAGCGCCAAATGCCAAAGGTACAGATGCCGTGTCAACAACATCAACACCGGCCTCAATGGCCTTTAGGTAGGCACCCACTGCCATGCCGCCAATGTAGTGACAATGCAGCTGCATGGGCAGGTTAATTTTATCTTTAAACAGCTTTACCAGCTCATATGCACGGTATGGGGCCAACAGCCCGGCCATGTCTTTAATACAAATTGAATCTGCACCCATCTCGGCCAGCTGCTCAGCGGTTTGCAGGTAGTGTTCCACCGTGTGCACCGGGCTAAGGGTATAGGATACCGTGGCCTGGGCATGACCGCCGGCCGCTTTAGTGGCTCTAATGGCTGTTTCCATATTCCGCACGTCGTTTAAGGCATCAAATATCCTAATGATATCAATGCCGTTTTCCACTGCCTTGTGTACAAATGCCTCTACAACATCATCTGGGTAGTGATTATAACCCACCACAGATTGGCCCCGCAGCAACATTTGTAGCGGGGTGTTTTTGGCTACTTTTTTTATGGCACGAAGCCTTTCCCATGGATCTTCATATAAATAGCGCAGGCAAACATCAAAGGTGGCACCGCCCCATACTTCCAAAGAATGATATCCCATTTGATCCAATTTTTCAACTATTGGCAGCATTTCTTCAGTGGGCATCCTGGTGGCCCATAAACTCTGGTGTCCGTCTCGCAGCGTTGTATCTGTAATCCCTACTCGGTGATGTTGCATAATTGTTACCCCCTGACATCACAACACAAAAACTCAGGTTTATAACTTGTTCACCTGAGCTATGTGGTTATAGTTGCGCATTTAAGTACACAACTATTATATTATAACCCTTATTAAATAGAAACAGTTGCCCGTTAAGTATACATAATGCTTTTTTGTTACTAATTGCACAATTCGCCGGCACTGTGAGTTAAAATTTGGGAATAATCACCACATGGGACATGTTAATACCGGTGTTGCGGGATACCAATTCTGCCACTTGGGCTGTCTGGTCTGTGGTCAACTTTTCAGTTTTTACCACCACCGTTACCGCATTGGTGGGGTCTTCCTGTATGAGCACCACTGCATCGTCAAAGCCTTTGGCGCGAATTAAGTTTTCTATCTCCATTTCTTTGCCGAGGTTTTGGCTAATGGTATATAGCTGCTCCTGGGCCTTTTTGCGGGTTTCGCTGTCTGAATTGGGATTATTAATGATTTCCCGCAGCCATTCCACCTGCTGGCCCCTGGTGCGCTCCCTTTCAATGCGGTATTCCACAAAAAAACCTTCGCTTTGCCTTGTTTTCTCTGTGGATTGCGCCAGGCGTGTGGGTTCAGTGACTAAATCCGGCACATCTGTTACCGGCGCTTCCTCGTCTACAAATTCAGGTGCCCCTATTTCAATTGTTTGTCCAGAGTAATCTGCCCCGGCGGTGGCATCTGCGGTGGGTGAATTATTTCCCAAACCCCCATAACCTATCACCACCAAGGCAAGCCCAACCAGGACCAAAGTCACCGACATCACATTTTTTCGGTTAAGCAAAATTATTTTCACCTCTTTAACCTCTTTCTTTTTTACCATACCGCCCCCCATTAACAAACCGGCTGGGTGCGATCACCCGCCCTGTGAAAACCAAGGGACAGGCCTTTGTTTTTTCTTTTCTCACTTAGACTTGGCCAGCACTAAAATTTTTTGGGGTTCTACCCCCAGCCCCACCTGTGCCGCCCTAAATAGCTGGGCTTTTATTGCCGGGTCACCGGCACCCTCGGCCACCACCAAGACGCCCGAAATATTGGAGGCCCTTTCCTGCTGCAGTACCGGTATTTCTGTGCCGTTTCCGCTGCGAATGAGCACCAATTGCCCGGAGTCGTTATCTTCGGTTAAAACCCTGGTTCCACCGGCCTGATCCTGTTCCTGAGTGGTCTTAGTGCTGGTGGTGGTATTGACGGCATATTCAGCCCGGGAAGAACTCACCAGGCGAACTGTAACCTCCACCCTGCCTGCTCCCTCAACCATTTCCAACATGGTGCGCAGTTTATCAGCCAGATACTTTTCTTCGTTCACCATGCTGGGCTGAGTGGAGGCAGCATTGATATACTCAACGTCTTCCTCCTGATAGCTGATCCGGGCCTGTTCCGGCGGTTCTTGACGGCCGGTTGACTGATTATCAAAGGGATTACCTCCTACCAAGAGGAACAAGCCAAAGGTGATGGCCAGCAGCAAAGCCCACAGCCTTAACTTGTCCTTCTCTCCTTTAAAAAAATCCTTAAACAAAACCTTGATACCTCCTTACCGCCCGGTTCTAAAGCGGTTACTCTACATATATTATCTGCACCTTATCTTGGGGCAGGTTATAAAAATTAGATACCGTTGAAGCCAAGCTCTCCATTGCCTGCTCCACCTCCGGCGATAGCTTTGAAGATATTTCTTCCTGTTGGGTTCCCACCGTTATTTCCACCGGCTCTATCTTTGTTTCACCGGGGTCTGCCTCTTTATCTGTCACCCTTAACCGGATTAATTGCAAGTGGCCGTATTTCTCCCCCTCTTCCGTGTTTACTTCAACGGCGGCATCCAGCACGGTCACCTGCCGGTTAAGGCGGGCCAGGGCCAGCACCTGTTTTGCTATCCCCTGGCGATAGTCCTCCAGGGCTTGATTGTGATATGCCTCTGACAACCGCTCTGCGTCAGCTTGTACTTGTTCTAAGGACATGGCCGGCACCGGCACTATTTCAGGTACATGTAAATTGAAATCGACACTTGTAAACTTAAATAACAACTGCAATACTGCAATTACCACCAAGAGCCCCATCACCATCTTCACATAGCTTTGCATTCCGCCGGAGGGCAGCAGCATTTCTAAAAAAACCGCCAGCATCACAATTATTACCAGGCCCTGCACCAATTGGCGCAGTTCTTCCACTGCCTATCACCCCCTACCTAATCATCACCGTCAGGTTACCCATTGCCACCACTATGGTGATGGCAAAGAAAAATAATATGCCCACCGTTGCCACCGCACCAAAGATGGTGATTAAGCTGTTGCCCAATGATGATAAGCAATCGGCCATTTGCCCGTCTCCTATGGGCTGAACCAGCGCCCCCGCCAGGCGGAAAACAAAGGCAATGGCAAAAATTTTAATTAGCGGCAGCACTGTAATCAGGATTATCATCACCACTCCGGCAATGCCCACCGCATTTTTCATCAGCAGCGCTGAGCCGATAACAGCCTCCAAGGCATCAGACAGCATACCTCCCACAACCGGCACAAAGGCATCGGTGGTATATTTGGCTGTGCGCAGGGCCACCCCGTCGCTGATGGCTCCCGCCACACCCTGTACAGCCAGTACCCCCAAAAACACGGTGGAACACAGGCCCAAGACAGCCATACCCACAGTCTTTAATAAATCAGCCATCCTCGACACATTAAACTTGGTGGATACCCCATTTAAAATGGTGAGTACGGCGGCAAAAAATATTAAGGGCAGTACAATGTTTTTAATAATGGTACCAATGACCGTTATGGAACCGATAATTAAAGGGCTAAACATGGCCGACGATGCAATGCCGCCCATGGCTGCCAGCAGCATCAAGAGCAAGGGCAGCAGTGCCTGCATAAAGGCCACCATGTTATCCACCGCATCCCGACCGATATTCACCGCCAGGGTAAAAGCACCCACCGCCATGGTAACCAACACCAGGTAGCAAATAAAATAAGCCAGCTTTCCGGTGGTGGCCTTTTCAAAGGCGCCCATTAGGTTTTGCAGCACAGCGGTGATTATGGCCAGCATTACCAGCTTGGCCAGCAGTGACAGATTGACCAACACCTCGTTAAAAATAAATTTTAAAATACCGTTAACAATATCACTGACATTCCATTTCATTTCCCCCCTGGCCATGTCAACCACCATTTGACGAAAATCCAGATGCGGTACTGCCTGCTGTATTTCCTCGTCCAGTTGCTGCACCACCTCTTCCACCGCCCGGAGGTCCAACTTGCTTATGCCATCCAGGGGATCACCCGGGTTGTCCCGCTGGGTTGCCCCCGCAGGCAGGGCAAAGACAGTAATAAAAACAAGCACACAGAACAAGAATAATTTTTTGACCATAAATCTCACCTACGCGGGCATTATTTTCAGCAAGGCCTGTAAAACCGCCACTATGATGGGTACCGCCATTACCAGCACCAATATTTTGGCTGCAAACTCAACCTTGGCCGCCAGGGTGCCCTCGCCGGCATCGCGACATATTTGAGCACCAAAATCTGCAATGTATGCAATGCCGACAATTTTCAAAATAGTGCCCAGGTAGGCCATGCTGACATTGGCTTGGGATGCAAGGTCCTTTAACACTTGAAAAACCGAAGCGATATGGCCCAATACCAAAAAGAAAATAATTAAACCGGCAGTTAAGCTCAGCAGCACGCCAATTTCACTTTTGCCAAACCTTACAATGCCGGCCAATATGGTTGCCACCAAGGCTATTCCGACAATCTGCATAATTTCCATATGAATCCACCCTCAAGCGGTTAAAATAAACTGAACACCGACTTAACCTCTGTAAAAAAGGCACCTAAAAACTCAACCACCCAAAACAAAATTGCCACCACTCCGCCCACCGTCACCCAGTTGGCATATTCTTCCTTGCCGGCATGTTTTAACACCGCATGCAAGGCCGCCACTATAATGCCGACGCCGGCAATTCGAAAAATAATATCAATACCACCCACTCTGTTACCCCCTTATTAAATAAAGATAATTACTATGGTCAGTCCACCCAAAAAGCCAAGGTAATTGTAGAGCTTTACATTTTTTTCCGCTTCCACCTCTGCTTTGGCTTCTTCAATTTTTAATTGTTCTTGGGCCAGCCGCAGGTGCTTTACCTGATCAAGCCGATCAGAAATGCCAATTCCGGAACCCAGGGCCTTGAGCACCGCCAAATCCGCCCTGTTAAGGGCGCTGTTTTTATAAAAGTGGGCCAAGGCTTCATCCCAGGCCTCCCGGGCAGTTACACCCTCGCCGGCTAACAGTTTATCCCTGGTTAAAGAAAACAGGGCGGCTATTCCGGCTTCACAGCGCTGGCCCACCCTATCCATGGCTTCGGGCAGCGGGGTGGCCCCGTAAGATATCTCCGTTTCTAACATTTGCAGGGCCGACCGCAGGTATCTTAATTCCATTGGCCGGCGGCGGTACTTTGCAGCCACGGTCAAACCGGCATAACCACAGGCAGACAGTATCATTAAGGCTCCAATATATTTCAGCACCTCTTTACCCCCCGTAAGCCCTCTAAGGTGCGCCGGCTTATCCCATCAATTACCTGTTCCACCGTGCCCACACCACGGCTTCTTCCCAGTATCACATATCTTTCTATCAAGCCAAGTGACAGCAAGCGGGACAAGGCCGGTCGGCGCTTTAATTCTTCTATTGATGAACCATGGGCAGTGGTCAGCACCTTAATACCGGCATTTAGTACCTCCTCAACCGCTGCCACATCCTCACTGCGGCCTATTTCGTCGGTGGCTATAAGGCCGGGCGACATGGAGCGCAGCAGCATCATCATACCCGCAGCCTTGGGACAGGCATCCAATACATCGGTTCTTATGCCCACATCCAGCTGGGGCACCCCTTGGTAACAGCCGGCAATTTCTGACCGCTCGTCCACCACCCCCACATTAATGCCCCCAAAACCCAAACTGGGTATCCCGTTAGACAGCTGGCGAACGATATCCCGCAACAAGGTGGTTTTGCCGCAGCGGGGAGGCGAAATGAGCATGGTATGGTAGACCATACCCTTGGGTGACAGCAGGTGCTTAATTACCCCGTCTGCCGCCCCCAGCACCTGACGGGAAACCCTAATGTTGATACCGGATATATATTTCATGGTCTTAACGCCGCCCTTTTCCGTCACCACCTTGCCGGTTATACCTACCCGATGACCTCCGGCCAGCGTTATATAGCCGTTTTTTAACTCCTCCTCCAAGGCGTAAATCGAAGAGTTGCTGATCAATTGTGTGGTGCGCCGGAGGTCATCGTCACTGACCACATAGGCTTGGCTTGGCCGGTCAGCTAACCCGCCCTGGCGGTGTAAAAAGGCATCCTTGTGGTTTAATCCCAGGATCAACGGCCTGCCATGGCGCACACGTATTTCCTCTATGGCAGTAAAAATATCAGGGGGCAACTGTAATATCATTTGCCGCAGGTGGGTTGGCAGCACCCCCAGCACAGCGGTTAACGGGCCATCTAGGCCTTTTTTGGCAGCACTGACCGCCTTCACAGACACTCCCCCCTTTAAAACTATATTTATGTTCCGCCTGGTAATTTATTCCGAAATAAAAAAGAAAGACCCCTGCCTTAGGCAAGGGTCTTTCCAGGGAAGTTATACTAGGCTACGTTCTGCTCTTTGAATGGCCAGTGCTACGAAGTTACCACATTCCCGTGAGGTCAGGTCCCCGTAATCAGAACCCTTAATTTTATGGGCCACACCCATTTCCTGTGCCATCTCATACTTTAGAGCATCACTCATTAATTTCCTTCTAGCCATAATTACAACCCCCCTTAAGATTAGCATGCACATATAAAATGATTAAATACGGGGGATCTTATGGCTGTATTGCTTTATTTTTTCTTAATTTCTAAATCAAAGGGCCACATGTTTAAGCCGCCTTCCAGCAGCTTTACATTTTCAAAACCGGCACCGCGCAGCGTTCTCACTGCCTCGTATGCTCTGATACCCATGGGGCAGATGGTAACAATTTCTTTATCCCTGGGAATCTCTTCTAACTTCTCACGCAGATCACCCAGGGCCACCTGCATGATGCGGTCGTCTTTAAAGTGTTTCGGTGCAAACTGCTCGGCGGTACGTACGTCTAACAACAAGAGGTCTTCACCGTCTTCCAGTTTTTCCAGCAGCTGCTGGGATTTAATTGTTTCAGCCAAGCCGTCAACTTTGTTGCGCACCACGTTCACCGCATGGGCCACCGGATCAATTGGTGAAGAGAAGGGCGGTGCATATCCCAAGTCAAGGTTGCTTAAGTCTTCCAGTGTTGCGCCAAAGGTAATGGCCGTAGCCACCACGTCAATGCGTTTTACCACGTCACCCTTACCAATTCCCTGGGCACCTAAAATGCGTTTGCTGTCGGCATCGGCAATGATTTTAAACTGTACCAAACCGTGGCGGGCGTGGTAGTGAGTGCGGTCTAAACCGGAGCTAACTGCAGTAATAACATTATAGCCAAGGTTTTTGGCCTGCTGCTCCCCAAGGCCTGTCCGACCCACATTCATTTCAAACACTTCTGCCACACCGGTGCCCAGCACACCCTTAAAGGTGCTCTCTCCTCCGGTTACATTATCCCCCACTACCCGGCCCTGACGGTTGGCATAGGTAGCCATGGGAGTATAAACCTTTTTACCGGAAATCAAGTGAACGTTTTCCACACAGTCACCGCAGGCATAAATGTCGGGGTCACTGGTCTGCATGTACTCATTAACGGCAATGGCCCGGGCTTCACCAATTTCTAAACCTGCATCAGCGGCCAGCTGTACATTGGGGCGCACTCCGGAGGCCATAATTACCAACTGACACTCAACAAATCCGTTCTTTTCGGTAACTACACCCTTTACATTGCCCTCTTCGTCTCCCTCAATGCGCAGCACCTTGTCTCCCAAGAAAAGGTCAACACCCTCGTCATACATATGACGCTGCAACCTTTGGGCCATATCGGCATCCAGCATGTTTGGCAGCACCTGGTCTTGCATCTCAACAATGGTTACCTCAACCATCTTGTTAAAGAGTGCGTCTGCGCCTTCCATACCAATAAGACCGGCACCAATTACAACTGCCTGTTCTATATTACCGGTATCTACCAGTTCTCTAATTTTTAACGAGTCGTCCGGATGGTTAAGCAGATGTACGCCTTTTAAGTCCACCCCTTCAATGGGCGGCACAAAGGGCGATGCACCGGTTGCCAATACCAGTTTGTCATACGGAAACTCCATTTCTTCACCGGTTTCCAAGTTTTTTGCCTTTACCACCTTATTTTGGCGATCAATGGCGGTGGCTTCGGTACGGGTATAAAGTTTTACACCCTTTTCCCGACCAAAGTAATTTGCATCCCGGGCCACCCCATATGAAGTCAAATACAATTCTTTATAATCATGAATCATGCCGGAAATAAAAAAGGGCATGCCACAACCGGCGTAAGAAGTTAACCCACCCCGTTCAAGAATTGTAATTTCCGCCTGCGGATTGCGACGGCGAGCACGGGCCGCAGCCTTGGGTCCGGCTGCCACACCACCGATTATCAGTATTTTCTGCTGTTCACTCATTATTATCCCCCCGCTTCTTGATAATAACGTTTGGATATAAACCCAAACGCTTACTCTATAACCAATAACATCTATATTTTATTTGATAACGGAATGATATTCAAGGGTATATCAGTAGAAAATTCTGCACAATTGCACTTACGCCCTTCCTAAAAAAATAAACCGGGCCTAAACCCGGTTCATTATCTATAGATCATCATCTTGTTCCCTTCCACCCACCAACTGTTCCGGTTCATCGGCGGAAGAAAAAGAATCATCATTTATAAACACCACTTCATCACAATTGGGACATGCCACTTCAATTGTATCTTCATGGTCTAAAATATCTGATTCAAACATTACTGTTTCGCCACAACTGGGACAATCCACTTCAACAAATTCTTCATAGTCTTCCACTTCACCACAACAGGGACCGTCATCTTCGTAAAAATCGTCTTCAAGGCTGTACAAATCTTCATCTAAAGTTTCAACATAGTCCTCCAGTTGTTCTTGCATCTCTTGCAGGTCGTTTACCTCTTCAGCAAATTCCGCTAACACATCAATAATACCGTTTAGCAATTTGCCCTCTTTGCTTTCTTCTGAAATGTCTAATCCGGCAGCCAAACCCTGCAGATATGCCACCCTGGCCCTCAGGTCGTTCATTGCGCAACCCCCTTTGTAAAATTTTATTTACCAAGCTTAGTCATTGCTAGTATATTATGTCACTTAAAGTTAGTTTTTAAACATTAAAACAGGGCTGAATTGACTGCTTACACCCGCTTAATATAATGCCCGGTGCGGGTATCAATTTGCAGCACATCACCGGTGTTAATAAAGAAAGGCACGTTAACAATATAGCCGGTTTCCAAGGTGGCAGGTTTGCTGCCGCCGGATGCAGTGTCCCCTTTAATACCGGGGGTGGTATCCACCACCTCTAATTCCACAAAGTTAGGTAAATCTATACCGATGGACTTTCCTTTAAACAATAAATTGGTAATGGTCATATTTTCCTTTAGGAAATTAATGGCTTCACCCAGCTGTTCTTTAGTCATGCCAAACTGATCATAGGTTTCGGTGTCCATAAAGTAATATTCACTGCCGTCATTATAAAGATATTGCACTTCTTTTCTCTCGATATGAGCTCTGGCGATTTTTTCGCCGGCGTTAAAGGTTTTATCCACGGTGGCACCGGTGCGTAAATTCTTCAGCTTTGAACGCACAAAGGCAGACCCTTTGCCCGGCTTTACGTGCTGAAAATCCAACACCTGATACACCTCGTTATCCATCTCAATGGTTAATCCTGTTCTAAAATCATTGGTTGAAATCATTTTCTTTTTACCCCCTTAAAGTTCTATGTATTATATAACCAACAACTCTTCTTTAGGAGTTTTTGTCAGTATACGGGCACCATCCTCTGTAACTAACAAAATATCCTCTATTCTCACTCCCCCCCAGCCAGGTAAGTAAATTCCCGGTTCCACAGTAACAACCATTCCCGGTTGTAGCTCAGTATTATCTTGGGGTGATAGCCTGGGCCCTTCATGTATCACTAAACCTACCCCGTGTCCCGTTCCATGACCGAAATAGTCAGCATAGCCATACCGCTCAATTACACCTCTGGCCGCTGCATCCACCGCCGATGCTGCAACACCGGGCTTAACGGCATTTATGCCACTGACCTGTGCTTCCAGCACTATCTTGTATATCTCTTGCTGCTTAGCACTGGGGCTGCCCAGCACAAAATTTCTGGTTATATCTGAGTGATAGCCCTTGTACACCGCTCCGAAATCCACCGTTACCATATCACCGGTATTAATTACCCGGTCGGAAGCTACACCGTGGGGCAAGGCTCCCCGGGGGCCGGAGGCCACAATAATATTAAAGGCCGGTCTTTCTGCACCCAGGCGGCGCATAATAATTTCCAGTTCCAAGGCAAACTGTTTTTCAGTTATACCGGGCTTCACATGGGGCAGTACCTCAGCCCAGGCCCGGTCAGCCAAGGCCACTGCATGTTCTAACAGGCGCAGTTCTTCCTGGTCTTTTACCATTCTAATGCCTTCGGTGATACCTTTAACAGGAATAAGCTCTGTTTCCGGTAAGTACTGAACCATATTTTGATAATTTTCATGGGTTACATAGTCAGTCTCGAAACCTAACCTATTTATTCCCCACTGTTTAGCAGTGGCCATTATTTTTTCAAAAATATCATTACCCAGTTGAATTACTTTAATTATCTCCGCACCGGGACATTGTTCCTTAGCCTGGTCTATGTAGCGAAAGTCAGTATATAAATAAAGCTTTTCGGCCGTCACCAGCAGTTTAGCGTTTGTACCGGTAAAACCGCTTAAATAACGAACGTTATCCAGCCTTTCAACAAGCATGGCGTCTATTTTGTTTTCGGATAAACCTTGCTGTAATTTTTGTACCCTTTTATTCATGTTAAACCTCCATTAGCCTGTAATAACTGAACTGCCGCCCGCAGTGCCAATAGGTAACCCTGCATGCCAAAACCTGAAATTTGACCTACCGCCACCGGGGCAATCACCGAGCGATGGCGAAACTCTTCCCTGGCATAAATGTTAGAAAGATGTACTTCTATTACCGGCAACTTCACCGCCGACACCGCATCGCGCAGGGCAATGCTGTAATGGGTGTAGGCACCGGGATTAATAATCACTGCGTCAAAGGCACCCATGGCTTGGTGTAGCTTGTCCACCAGTATGCCCTCATGATTTGATTGGAAGCATTCAACCTCAACATTTAGCTCCTTGGCCAAGGCAGCTATGTTGGCATTAATTTCTTCTAATGTAATTGTACCATATACCGCCGGCTCCCGCTTGCCCAGCAGGTTAAGATTTGGCCCATGAAGCACCAATATTTTCAACAAAAACACCTGCCTTATAAACGAAAACATTTTACCATAATATACTAATGCCTTCAATCGCTTGGGTGTGTGATCACAAATTTTATTTTTAGAAAAAGAGACTTCGGAAATTTTCTGCCGTGTAAATAAGGCTCGATTAAATCGAGCCTTAACCGCTTACTGTCATTTGGGAAACCCGTACGGTGGGAGCACCCTTTCCGCCAAAGAATTGTAAATCGCTACCCACCGCATCCACCGATTTTAACAATTCCATTACGTTGCCGCCAATGGCAATACCGCGAACCGGTCTGGTAAATTGACCGTTTTCAATTAATATACCCGAGGCACCAACTGAGAAATCCCCGGAAATAGGGTTGGCTGTGTGCATACCCATTACTTCGGTTAAATACAGTCCCTTGGGAATATCTTTAATTAATTGCTCCGGATCCTTTTCTCCGGGTTGAATATAAAAATTGGTTGTTCCCACCTCCGGTGTGCTTTTAAATGAGCCGCGCACACCGTTACCGGTGGACTCTACTGCATCTTTGGCAGCTGTATATGTATTATATAAATAACCCTTCAGTAAGCCCTGATCAATTAAAACCGTTTTAGATGAAGGCACACCTTCCCCGTCAAAGGGGGCTGAGGCAATACCGCCGGCCATTGAGCCGTCATCTATTATTGTCACCTTGTTTGAAGCCACATCTGTACCTACTTTTCCGGCAAACAAGGACCGACCCTTTTGTACCGCCTCACTGGATAGGGCCGGTCCCAATAATCCTAAAAAGCTGGCGGCTATGTAGGGGTCTAGCACCACCGTCAACCGTTGGGTAGATATTGGTTTGGCCCCCAACATGCGCACCGCCCGCTGGGCGGCCAACTTCCCTACTTTCAAAGGATCTAAGTCCTTAAGTTTTAAGCTGTAGTCTATGGCAAAGCCGGTTTGACTGTCGTGATCACCGCCGGCCACCAGGGCCACATATAAGCCACTGTATGCCCCCCTATAGGTGGCAGAAAGCCCCTTTGAGTTGACAATAAATACCTCCGCTTCACCGTCCTGATAGGTGGAACTCTCAATGACTTTTATTCTTTTGTCATAGTTTTTGGCCGCCTTCTCCATTTCCAAGGCTAAATTTATCTTGCTTTCCACCGTTGCCTCTTTTATGGCAGGGTCGTATAATTCCAGCTGTGGATATTGGCCCCCTGCATCGGGCAAGTTGTTATATTGGTCTTTTTCGTTAATATCGGCATTGGCCATGGCCTGTTTAGCCAACTCCTCAATGCCGGTGGCACCCAGTTCAGTGCTAAAGGCAAAACCTACTTTACCGTTATTAATTAAGCGCAGACCGATTCCCCGGTCCTCGGCCAGTTTCATTGTTTCAACCACACCGTCATGAACATCTATGGATAAGGATTTGGATCGAACTATGTAAGCTTCAGCCATCTCTGCGCCCCTTTGGCGGGCTTTGGCCACAGCACCTTCTGCAACGTTGAGCATATTATCCGGCATATTAAATAGGCAACTCCTTTCACAAGCTAACCATTAATATAATTCAATACCAGACAAAATATTCCTTTTAATACACAAAAAAAAGAAGCCCTTGTTTTAGGGCCTTCTAATGAACCATGGAATTACTGGTTAGAGCAAATAATTTTCGAGCGGAGACAGGGCACAACTCCTGAACAGACGCTTCCACTATCAGGTTGGGGTCTAATAGGGCCAGAATCGCCACCCTCTCTCCGGTACTTTGATTTGTATAAAAACCCAAAACACAAAACTGCATATCCTCGCCATAAACCTTTCTGGTTACGATGTCACCTATCTTCACCCTTCTACCCCCCTAGAGTAAAACTAACAGGCCACCTTCCTTTATGTAACATATGTACCCACTCCGACAGTTGTGTATGGAATAACTTTGTATTACAGGTGGTCCCTTTGACATTCCCGCCTTATCCCTTTCGCAATGAAAACCCGGCTGCCGGCAGCCGAAGAAAAATTTATGAAAAATAAGTCGTCCGGGCGACTGTATTTTTTTCCTGCCTATGCAAAAATATATAGCAATTAATTAATAGCCATAATCATTAAGCATATCCACCCTTTTCTTTTTGACCGGGCCTTTTTGCGCTCGGTAATTTTTTTTGATATTATATCTAAACAGTATAATTAAGAGGTGAATATAGATGACCATACCGCAAATTCTCTTTGTTGGTTTTTTAGTAGCGATGGGGGTATTTGGCTTCGTTTGGGGCTTTAGGTCTGTACGTAAAGGTCAAAAGCGCTAAAATAAAAAACCAATAAACCGGCTGCAAATTTTCATGAAGGCTATAATCTTCTAATTTTATAATCCCTGGGCATATCCTGGGCGGTTAGTCTTTTAATCTCCCCATTGGGTGATACAGGGTCACCCGTGCCACCCACCACTATTTTAGGGATGCGCATGGTTGGTTGGGCGTCCGATACCGGCACCCCTTGGCCGTCTTTACCGCAGGTGCCGATGGCAAAACCAAGGTCGCTGCCTACCAGGTCTACAATTCTCAGCACCTCCGGGCCGTTACCGGTGAGCGTTGCACCCCTTACCATGGGCCCTATTTCTCCGTCACTTATTAAGTAACCCTCGGCAACATCAAAGACAAAGTCCCCGGTGGTGGTATTTACCTGGCCGCCGCCCATTTTTTTGACCAACAAACCTTCTTTGGTGTCTTTAATAATTTCCTCCGGATCTGTTTTACCGGCAGCAACATATGTATTGGCCATTCGGGGAATGGGTTTCTCCTGATAAGATTGCCTGCGCCCATGGCCGTTGGGCTGCCGTCCCTCTTTTTTGGCAGTGAGACGATCATATAAAAAATCTGTCAATACACCGTCTTTAATTAGCTCCACCGGGCGCGAAGCTACCCCTTCATCGTCAAAACTGTAGGAACCGTATTGATCCGGCATGGTGGCATCATCAATTACCGTCACCAGTTCAGAGGCCACCTGTTGGTCTTTTTGGCCGGCATAAACAGATAACTGCCGCTGGACCAAATCTGCCTCTAAGCCGTGCCCGCAGGCTTCGTGCACCATGGTCCCCCCCGCTTCTCCGGCCATTACACAGGGCATCTTGCCTGTGGGTGCCGGTTTAGCATCCAGCATTTTTACCGCCCGCTCCGCTGCATGCCGGGCAATTTGTTCGGGGTCAAAACGATCAAAGAGCTCAAAGCCACACATACTGCCCACCGCATCATAACCCGTTTGAATGGTGCCGCCGTCAGCGGCCACGGCATTAACCATCAGCCTGGTGCGCACCCTTTCATCTTCCACATAATCGCCGTTGCTGTTGGCAATTACCACCTGCTGCACACTGTCACCATAACCCACAATAACCTGTTTTATTTTGCTGTCATCAACCGAACGGGCAGCCCTTTCAGCCGCCTTTACCACCTCAACCTTTTGCTCGGTGGCTATTTCTTCGGGACGTTTTTTAAACTCAAATTTCACTGTGGGCTGCAGTTTGGTCAAGTCCAGGTTATAGTCTTTTTTGCCGCCCCGGGCAGCATGGCTGACCAACTTGGCAGCTTCAATTAAACCCTCTTTGCTCAAGTCGTTGGTATACCCGTAAGAGGTGTTTTCACCGCTCAGCACCCTAATACCGGCTCCCGCCTCATAGCCCGACTGCACCCGTTCAATACGGCCTGCCTCCAGGCCAATGCCTGTGCCCCTTTTATACTCCACAAAAACGTCTGCAAAGTCCCCCCCGTTAGACAGTGCAGCTTCTAATACTTGCTGTAACACCTTTTTATCCATATGTATAGACACCTACCTCTTTTAGAAAGCTATTTTATATATTAGACTGAACACTAAGTTATTGTCCACCATTTTGCAAGTTATTATGCAAATTATGGTATTGAATTTGCACCTGCCCTGTGGGTTGGGGATGGGAGTAAAATATCAAGGTCAGTATAATATCCACTTCCTCTGTGTCAGAGGATGGGGCTGGGGTGACGGTAAACCGGGAAATGCTGCTGCAACTGCCCCAGGGGTAAGAATTCTCCAACCACTCTAAATATGAAAGCACCTGGGAATAGTTGCCCCGCACCACCACTTCAAAGGGCATTTCCGGATAGCCGCTATTTTCACCCACCGCTTGTGCCGTCAGCCTTACAATATTTACCTGGTGGTCATTGGCCGCATTATCCATTGCCACAAAGAGGTTGCCGTCCCGCATGTCTTTAATATAGTATTGACCGGCGGCATCCCTTTTAGCGGGCAAGCTAAACACCACCGCCCTTGCCTCTTCCAATTGTTCGGCGGTGTGTTTTATCTGTCGGCTTAAACCAATATACTCTTTTAACTGGGGGCCCAACCAGCGGCCGCAGACCACATAAGAGACCACCAGGCCCAGCAGCACCGTTAATAACACCCGTTCTCTGGGAGTAAGTCTATATTTCATCTCCACTCTCCGGAAAGGTAATATGTATGATAAACTCCATGGTATCATGCTGTTCATTTAGCCGGCTGTTGACCAGTTCTGCCTGCCCAATATAAGGTAGCTGCTGCAGGTTGTGGATGTATAGACCAATTGATGATAATCTTTCACCGCTACCTTTTATCACCAACTGCCCTTTTGCGTCCCTTAAGTTGTGTTCAATTAAGTTTACTTCCGTTAACCACACCCCGCCCGGCAGCCCTTGTTTTATATCTGCCAACACCTGATGCCATTTAATCTTGTTCGCCAAGAGGCCGGGCACCTGATTGGTGTCACCGGTTTGCTGCATCCTTTCGCCAATCAGCAGCAGTGCATCCAATTCCTTCTGCATTACAGGTAACATTTCCCTCTTGTTGTTTAAATCCGCTGAAAAAACAGCATAAGCCATAAGGATAGCGGCAAACACCACAACTATCATCGTCAGTTGGCACAGCCTGGATAATTTCAGCGGCGCCTGCGGCTGCAATTTTTTCGGCAATAAATTTACTTTATTCTTCATGGGTCACTCTCCCTGACGGCCAGGCCAAATGCCATTGCCAGGGCAGGTTCTAAGGTTGAGTCTGTATGTACCGGCAAGCCCAGCTTAGCCTCTAAATATTGGACCAATACCATATGTAAATCCTCTACACCGGTGAGGATAATTTTTTCTATGGGCTTATGGTTTGGACGATAAGCGTAAAGGGCCAGTGCCCTATTGACTTCTTCCACCAGTGCAGCCCCTTCTTTGCCTTGATAGTTCAAAGGACGCACATACTGAATTTTTTTATCGGCCACCATTAACAGCTGGGTGTTGGCACCGTCCAAATGCAACATGGCACAGCTAAAACCGGGTTTAGTCAACCGGTTCCGGGATAAGCGCCATAGGGCTGCGGGGTAAATATCTATGACACTGAGCTTTAACCCGGCCAGTTTAAACACTTGATGATACCGGTGTATTTGACCAAGGGGGGCAGCTATCAAGAGCACCTCTATTTGCTCTTCCTCTTCATCTATATTAATGGGTAAATGTTCGGTAATATAATCCCTTTCATTTATTTGAAATTGATTGCAAGTTTCGTAATGGGCTGCGGTGGCCAATTCCTTTCCGCTCAAGAGAGGAAAGGTGGCGGTGCCCATCAGCAGTTGATGGTTAGGTAGCGCTGTAATAACCGGTTCTCCCCGGTAGTTTATTTTTGCAAAGCATTGCCTCAACGAATTAGCCAATTCTTCATTATTAATTTCTGTGTTCTTGGCACTGAGGCTAACGGTTCCGCTACCGGTAACCTCCGGCTTACCCCCTTTCAGCCTAATCTGCACCGCATTGATTTGCCGCTCTGCCACATCAACCCCCGTATAGAAGCCCCTGTTAAAAAACTTTTTAATCATGCCCCTCACACCTTAAAAGGGCCCGTATTTTTCCCGCCATGAAACTATAGCTATTTTCCCTTCTTCATCCCCAGAGGGCCGGGTAATACGTGCCGTCACTATTAAAGTTTTTCTGGCCTTTTTATAGACACCCACCGAGGTAATTTGCACAGTAACCCAGTTGGGGCCCGTTGCTGTTTTGTTAACATTAACTTCCCTGATTTGCCCGCCGGCAAATTCCACCGGGCCGGCAAATTCCGGTGCCCAAACCGACCAGTTGCTGTCAGCCGCCAACCGGGCCAGCGCCATCTCAACGCCCGCTTCAGCCACATAGTAAGCCTGTATACGCTCACCTTGTAACAGCGTACTTTCTTTAGTGTTAAATGACAGGTGCAAATAACTGCCGCCCAATAAAAATAAGACCGCCATAAGGCTCACAGGCAGCAGCAGCATATGCCCCCGTTGGCAGTTAAAAAGCATAAGCTCCCACCACATTCTCCATTGGCCATAAATTAAACCCAAGGGCGCAGGACACTGGCCAGGGCCTTAGTTATCAAATGTACGGATAGCCACCGAGGTGGTTAATACAAGGTCCGGTGTGCCTTCCCCGGAGCCGACCAGTGTTATTTCTACCCTATCCACCGCATGGGCTTGGGTTCCCGGTGCAATGGGCCCATCAGAATTAAAATACTCTAATTTAAGCTCTTTAACATGGGACGATACCGGCAAACCGCTGCCAAAGGTGCGGCAAAGCTGCTTCTTGTCATCCACGTAATAACTTACCGTTTTGTAGTCAAAGTAAAAACAAAGTATTTGGCTGTCTAAGTCCGGTTGAAAACCGGCAGTGCTATTGACAAACAGTAATTTATCGCAATTTCTAAGCTCCCGGGAAATTTTATCCAGGGCAATGGATAGGTTTTCCTGCACATCAATCTGCCGCTGGCCCTGCCACCACATGGCGCTGCCCTGCAGCATAAATTTAAAAACAGCTGTCATTATAATGGACAGCAGTGTGATTACCAACATCAATTCTAATAAGGTGTAACCCTGCTGGTTTCGCCCTCTTAACACTGCCCTCACCTCTGGGCCTTAATCATGGTCAACTGTATGGTTTTTTGTTCTTGTTCCCATGGCCCGGGGTAACTGACCACCACCGTCACTTCCTTTAAGCGGTGCTGGCTCGGGCATTGTTCAACCTGTAAGCGGTATCGCCATTCACCGGCATAGGGGGCTTGGTCAAGGGGTCGCCAGCCATGGGATGTCACCCGGTGGTACTCTTCTGCCTTTACCGTCTCCAGTACATGCTGGGCCAAGTAAATGGCCTGGGTGGTATGCAAACCGGAATTGGCCATCCCTTTACTTTGTAAAAACATATTGCACAAGGGTATTACAGCAATGCCAATTATTGTTAGCGCAATTACCAGCTCCAGCAGCGTCATTCCTTGTATATTCCGCACCGGCTTAGGGAGGGGTTTCACTGACCCGCACCCGCCCGGTGATGCTGGCCACCACCACGTATTTATGTTTTTGGGTATCTTTATTGGATAACACCACCGTTCCACCGCCGCCGGAGGGCAAACCTTTGACACTTATATTTAAGCGATTATTAGGAAAATTAGTGCTCTCTAAATTAACGCCCGGCGGCAAAGTCACTGTTTTAAAAGATTGGTGGTTTTTAAAGAGCCGGTATTTATGTTCAGTGGGGGAAAATAGCAGATAATAGTTAGACATTTCTTCCTCTGTGGTGGCGGCAAGCTGCTGCAGGTAACGAATATCCCCGGCCATTTGCAGGGCCGCTGTTTCCAACCGGGCATTGCCCAGGTGACCGTTAAGTTTAGGCAGGGCCACCGCCAATATAATTGACATAACAGCCAGCACCGCCACCAATTCCACCAGGGTAAAAGCCCGGCAGTTGCTTAAGTGCTTGTACTTGCCCATTGATTAATCATCGCCGCCCGGGGAACCCTGTTTGGGCTCCCTGGTGTTATTGGTGATATATATATTATCGGCGGCATCGCCCTCACCGCTGGGCCCATGGGACAAAATTATATAGCCCTTGCCATTAAGGGTATAGCTGTATTCCCTGTCCCAGGGATCTTTGATATCACCTAAACCGTTTTCTGCCATCAACTCTTTAAATTGCTCAGCCTTCGGGTACTCACTGTGCTCTAGGTTATAAAGCTCCACCAGCGTCTGCATTGACTTTAACTCTGCCATGGTTCGGCTCACTCTGGCCTTTTCCACCTGGCCGCTAAAACCGGGCATTGCAATGGCCACCAGCACCCCCATAATCAGCAGTACCACCATCACTTCCATCAAGGTAAAACCACCCTGGTTTCGCCACCACCCTTTATCCATAACACATCCCCCTAGAAAGCTTTAATAATTAATGGCCTCAATAACATTGAACATGGGCAGCACCATGGCAGCCATAATTAAGGCCACAAAAAAAGCCGTTACCAATAACAGTAACGGTTCCAATACCACCGACAGCCGGGAAACCGTCACATCCACCTCATCTTCATAAAAATCTGCGACGTTATCCAGCATTCGCTGTAAATCACCACTTTGCTCTCCCACCGCCACCAAACGGCTGACCATCCGGGGAAAAACGGTACTTTTTTGTAGTGTTTCTGCCACCGTTCCACCCCGCTGCACTTCCCTTTGTACTTCGGTAATTACCCCGGATATTAAGCTGTTATTAATAATTTCCTTTGTGGTCTCCAGGGCAGTCAACAGGGGTACACCGTTTTCTATTAGGTGAGCCAAGGAGCGGCAAAACCTTGCCATATAAACTTTGATAAACAGGGGACCAAATAAAGGCAAACTGAACACCAATTTATCTATGGCATTTTTAGCTTTAGTGTTTTCCCTTAACAAGGCAGGGTAATAAACGGCTGCGGCCACAATAATTAACAGCGGAATAAAAAATAAATACCAAAATTTATTAACTGCAGCCCCAAGGTCAACTAAAACCTTTGTTATCCAGGGCAGTTCAACCGCAAAGCTTTGCAGTGTGCCCACAAAATTAGGTAGCACAAACAACAAGAGCACTGTCAATACTATGGCGGAAAAAGCCATTACCAAAAGCGGGTAGATGACTATTGTCTTTAATTTTGCCTTTATTGCATGTTCTTTTTTATAATACTTGCCAAGGCTATCCAGTACCGTTTCTAATTTTCCGCTCTCTTCCCCCGCTTTAATAATGCCAATGAAAAATTGAGGAAAAAGGTCAGGGTGTTGCTCAAATGTTTCCCCAAGCGTACTGCCTGAATTTAGTTCCACTACCACCTTATTTAAAATATTTTTAAGACCTTTATTTTCAGTATGCTCCGTCAACAGATGCAACGCCTTAAGAATAGGCACTCCGGCCTTGATAAGTGTCGACAGCTGCTGACAAAATACCGCCAGCTCTTTACTGCTGACCGACGGCCAGTAATAAAACCCAATGCCTTCCTTTAGTTTTTGTATACCGCTGGGGTGAGGCTTAATATGTATGATATATAGATTTTGCCGCCGCAATTCAGCCACCGCGGCCATGGTATCTGTTGCCTCTATTACACCCTCCCTTAAATTGTTGCTTAGGTCTTTGGCACGATAATAAAAAGTTTTTTTCATTGGAAAACACCAAATTTAACTGATATTTCTACTAAAAAACCAAGACTACAGTTTACAAGAATATATTTATATCTAATATTTTTAATATTCTATTTATTGGGAGAAAAATCCTTCTCAATTTACATAATTTTTACAAGTAATTACACCTTTTGTATTTTTGTTTAATAAATAACCCACAAACCTTTAGATGCAAGGTTTGCGGGGACTTTATCGTTTTTAACAGATAATCTTTGTATCTATCCGGTTTTCTTCCACTCCAAAATTGGGCATAAAAAAAGCCCTAAAGCATAAGGATTCAGAGCTTGGGCTTTGGTTTAATTTATACTAATAAGCTGGGTAGCTAATATACTCCAGGAAATGGTTCTTTATAAAAAACTCTTTATTAGCTATAAACCTACCATCTATTAAGTCTTTTAATTCTCCCATGGTTTTTTTCTTGAGCTTTTTACTGGTGGCAACATTATTAAAAACATACAATGTAACAACAAAGTCGTGTCTGACCGGGTTTTTCATTTTGCTACTTCTTGCTACTCTGGAAATACCATCAATTTTAGATATAAAGTTCATAATCCTCATATTCAGAGTTACTCTTTTGCTATAAGGTATTCGCAAACTGTTTAGCAAACAACTATTATGAGCCGCTGCGTTTCTTAAAAATCGTACAGACCACAAATATTTCTCCATAGAACCCTTAGTCTTATATTTCTCATAATATACCTGATATAATTTAGTAAAGTCACCAAAGCTTAATACCTCCACTATATTCCAGATAGCAAAATTCTTTTTGTATTTTTTTACCAAATCGGAGCACGCAGAGTCTTTTTTGCTGATTTTGTTCTTTATATAAGGGTATTTTAAAAAAAGTTCATCTATAATACTATATCCATCTTCCTTATCGTTACATGCAAAATCTCTGAGTAGTTGGGTCTTTAGATAATGTTCTGTATCCAGAGCTATTTTCATAATAACCCTTCTAAAATACATATCTAAGGTTGACATTTCTTTAAGATAAGCAAACTCCAAATTAATGTATTTACCGACTTTCTCCCCTTCTAAATACTTTTCATAGTTTTTTGCATAGGATTTTATCTTAAAGTAGTAAGTATTATTTGTTAAAAAGCTTTTTGCTTCTTACTCATTAATGACATTAAACTGTATGCCACTTTTATTTTTCATATAATCTATCTGTTCATCTACCGACAGTTTTCTCTTCCCCATATTTTGGCCTCCTGATACGATGGATTCCGATTAAGCAGCACCTTTTATCAATTTTCCTTATACTGTATATAGAACCCGCTTTACTTCTTCTATTGTGGTTAAGCCCTCGGCAACCTTATGGATGGCATCTTTCTGCAGGGTAACCATTCCCTTTTGTTCTGCTGCCTTTTTCAAGGTGCCGGCAGAAACTCCCCGGACAATCAGTTCCTTTATTTGTCTGTCGGGCACTAATATTTCATGGATACCCGTACGTCCGTAGTAACCGGTGTGGTCGCAGTAACTGCAGCCCCTGCCTCGGAAAAAGTTACCGCTTTTCCGGGTCAGCTCCGGCAGTAAAAGCTGTACCTGCTCACCCTGTTGGCTGTTACTTGCTTCCCGGCAGTGGGGGCAAATTTTCCGTACCAGACGCTGTGCCACCACCCCTAACAGGCTAGAGGCCACTAAAAAAGGCGATACTCCCAAATCTATCAACCGATACACCGCATCTGCCGCATCCTTGGTGTGCATGGTGCTAATAACCAGATGCCCCGTGGTGGCAGCGCGCACCGCTATTTCCGCCGTTTCTTTGTCCCGTATTTCGCCCACCATAATTATATCGGGGTCCTGGCGCAATATTGACCTCAGTCCCAGCGCAAAGGTTAAGCCCACCTTGCTATTGACCTGTACCTGGGTTATCCCCTTAATGGTGTATTCCACCGGGTCCTCGATGGTGATGATGTTTTTTTCCGGAGAGTTAAGGCCATGCAGCACCGCATAGAGTGTGGTGTTTTTGCCGCTGCCGGTGGGTCCTGTAGCCAGAATAATGCCCGAGGTGGACAAGGTCAGTGTTTTGAATATTTCGAAATTCTCTTTGCTAAAACCTAAACGGGAAATATTCATTAGCTGCCTGTCCTTCTTTAAAATGCGGATAACCGCTTTTTCGCCAAAAACGGCAGGAATCACCGAAACGCGCAGGTCAACTGTGCTATTACCATGCTCCAGCCCCGCCCGCCCGTCTTGGGGCAGTCTTTTTTCTGCTATATCCATATTGGCCATAATTTTAATTCTGGATATAATTGCGCTGTGGGAACTTAAGGGCAGGTGCATCATTTCCCTTAACATGCCGTCTACCCGTTGCCGTACCAGTACATACTCCGGCCCGGGTTCGATGTGGATATCGCTGGCCCGCCCATCTATGCCTTGTTTAATGATGGAATTGACCAGCCTGACCAAGGTGGAGTTGTCCTCTGCCTTTGGGTGGCCATAGGTGTTGGTCTGCCTTTCATATACCATCATTTCCTGTTCTAACTTTGCCACTTCAAAATGTCTTGCTATGGCAGCATCTATCTGTTCTTCTGTCGCTATTTCCGGCCTAATTTCCATCTTAGTTTGCTGCTGCAGCTCGTCAATGATCAGGGGATTTAAAGGGTCGGTCATTGCCACCACAAGGGCATTGTTCTCTATTCTGACGGGAAAAACCCGGTGTCGGCGAACCATTGGTTCAGGTAACTTGCTAAGGACCGTGGCTGCAACTGTTAAGGGAATGTTGGCCTGGGAAATACCCAACTCCTTTTCCAGCAGATTAATAATATCAATTTGGCTTACCAATCCTGCCTTCACCAACAGCTTAACCAGTTTTTCACCGGTTTTTCTCTGTTCAACTATGGCTTCCTGCAGCTGCCTTTCTGTGATGAGGCCCTTTTCAAATAATAGGTCGGTCAGTTTTTTACCGAAATATTTGTGGTACATTTCCTCACAACATCCTCTCTAACAATTGGCTGTCAACGGAATGCTTTAACATTTCATCCCGGCTGATAATACCCTTGGAGTATAAGTCCTTTAGTGATAGATCCAGGGTTTGCATGCCATGTTTAGCCCCGGTTTGAATTTGAGAAAGAATTTGATAGGTTTTTCCCTCTCGAATTAAGTTGCGGATGGCTGGGGTGGCCACCATTATTTCCAGGGCTGCCACCCGACCGGGCCTGTCCATGCGGGGTATTAGCTGTTGAGCCACCACACCTTGGATGGTATTGGCCAACTGCACCCGTATTTGTTGCTGTTGGTGGGGCGGAAAAGAATCAATGATGCGGTCCACCGTTTGGGCGGCACTGGATGTGTGCAGGGTGCCGAGAACCAGGTGCCCGGTTTCAGCGGCGGTAATGGCAGTGGCTATGGTTTCTGGGTCCCGCATTTCGCCAACTAAAATAACATCGGGGTCTTCACGCATGGCCGCCCGCAGCCCCTGGGTAAAGGAAGCGGTATCCCGACCGACCTCCCGCTGATTAATGATGCTTTTTTTGTGATTATGGATAAATTCAATGGGGTCTTCCAAGGTGATGATGTGACAGTGCTGGGTATTGTTAATCAAGTCAATCATTGAGGCCAAGGTGGTGGATTTGCCGCTGCCGGTGGGCCCGGTAATGAGCACCAAGCCCCGGGCTTTCTGTGATAAATGGCCCAACACCTGGGGCAAACCCAGTTCTTCAAGGGAAGGAACAGTTAGGTTAATCAAGCGGACAGCCAGGGCTACGCTGCCTGACTGTTTGTAGACATTTACCCGAAAACGGCATAAACCGGCAATTTGATAGGCAAAATCTAAATCGCCGGCGCTAATAAATTGATTGTACTGCTCCGGCGTCATTAGTTGCCTGGCCAGGGCGTCGGTATCCTTGGGGGTAAGTTTTTGCAAGCCTTCTAAAGGCTGCAGCAGCCCATTGAGGCGAAAGACAGGGGCCGAGCTAGCGGTGATATGCACATCGGAAGCTCCCCTGTGGTATGCCTCTGTTAAAAGCTTGTCGATATGCATTTATATACCTCCCTTTAGCAGCGTACTTACATACCAACTAACTATTTCGTCACCCCACAATAACACTGTTAAAGCAGCTATGCTTAAGTAGGGGCCAAAGGGTAGTATATCCTTTAAGGTCTTTTTCTTTAGCAGCACCAATGTTATGCCCACCGTTGAACACATTAGGCAGGCACCGAACAGCACCAATAATATATGGGGCCATCCCAGGTAAAGGCCCAGCACCGCGGCCAGTTTAATGTCGCCGCCGCCCATACCTCCCTTAGAAAGCACTGCCGCCAGAAGCAGCAATCCGCCTCCTACCAGGGCCCCAAACAGCCCCATTAAAAGCAGTTCAGCGGATTGAAGTAACAGCAGCGGCACAGCCGGTACAGCCATGGCCAGGTTAACACCGTTGGGTATAATGCGGTGTTCTATGTCAATTAACGAGCTAACCAGCAGCCCGCTGAACAGTACAAGTGCAGCAGCATATTCAAGGGAAAGGCCGAAATACAAAAAGAAACCCAAAAAGGCAGCACCGCAGCACAGTTCCACCAGTGGGTAGCGCACTGATATTTTAGCGCTGCACCGGCGGCATTTACCCCTCAGCAGTAAAAAGCTAATCACCGGCACCAGGTCCACTACACCCAGCCGATAATTGCATTTAGGACAGTGGGAAGGCGGGGTTATCACCGATATACCCAGTGGGATACGGTGAATGCAGAGGTTAAGGAAGCTGCCAATCACCAACCCCAGCATAAAGGTTATCAGCTTCAAAACGCCCTCCCCCCTTAATTAAAGGTATTTAATATCAGCTGCTCCGGAATATCACGTTTAATTACTGCCCTGCCGATTCCGTCCGGCAGCGCAAAGGTCAGCAAACCATCCAGCACCTTTTTATCTTTGTACATGGAAGCCAGCAGGTGCCGGGCATTTATTCCCTTGGGCACAGCGGTGGGCAGTCCGCAATTTTCCAGCAATTTCTCTATGCGCTCCACATCGGCTTCCGTTAATAGGCCCAGCTGCAGTGCCAGCCGTGCTTCGGCCACCATGCCCATGGCCACCGCTTCACCGTGGCGGTAAATACCGTAGCCAGAAAGGGTTTCTATGCCGTGGCCAACGGTATGACCATAGTTTAAAATGGCCCTTAAACCCTGCTCGGTTTCATCTGACTCCACCACCCGGGCTTTAATGCGGCAGGATAGCTCTATAATTTTCTGCAGGGATTGGGTTTCTAAGGCAAGCACCCGGTGGATGTTTTCTTCCAGCCAATTAAAGAAATCAGCATCTTTAATCAATGCAGCCTTAATTACTTCGGCCAGGCCGGACAGCACATCTCTTTTGTCCAAAGAAGCCAGGGTGTCGGTATCTGCCAGCACCAACTTGGGCTGGTAAAAGGCCCCGATAATGTTTTTCCCTTGGGGGTGATTAACGGCCACCTTACCACCCACACTGCTGTCCACCATGGCCAACAGGGTGGTGGGTATTTGCACAAAAGGTACCCCACGCATGTAGGTGGCAGCCACAAAACCGGCCAAATCCCCCACCACGCCACCGCCCAAGGCCAAGACCGCGCTGTTGCGATCCATTGCTGCGTCAAACATTACATCATATAATCGTGCCGCCTGCTGTATACTTTTAGCCTCTTCACTGTCCGGCACCTCGGCCACCGTAACACCATAACCCCTTTGTTGTAAGGCCTGTTCCACAGTTTGGCGGTACAATCGGCCCACCCTGGGGTTGTTTACAAGCAGTACTTTTTTACCTATATTAAGGGGGGCTAAAAGGTCACCTATCCCTTGGTGAAGGCCGGGGCCGATTATAATGTCATAACTGCGCCCCCCTAGGTTTACCGGCAAAACAGTATTCACTGAATATACTTCCTTTCTCTTAGGTACTGAATTATTTGCTCCACTATTTCATCCAAGGTGTACTTACCGGTGTCTATGGTCAGCTCGGCCACATCATACACTCCGGCTCGTTCTTCCAGCAGTGTCTCAATGCGCTTTTTTAAGTCCCCCCGGTTTAGCAGCGGCCGTTCGCGCTTGCCCTTTACCCGGTTGTAAATCACCTGGGCATCTGCGTACAGGTGCACCAGTATGCCATCGGTCTTTAAAAGCTCTACGTTTTCCTGGTTGAGCACCATGCCTCCGCCTGTGGATATCACAAGGCCTCTTTTACCGTCCATTTTTTTCAGCAGCAGGGTCTCCTCGGAACGAAAGCGGATGGGGCCGTCCTTGGCAAAGAGTTGGGCCACCGTTTTACCGGTTACCTTCTCTATTTCCCTATCGGTATCCACATGTTTTAAGCCCAGCCGGGCTGCCAATCTTCTACCCACCACAGTCTTTCCACAACCCATAAAACCAATTAAAACGATGTTCTTCATGCTACACCTGCCTTACATATTCAGCATGCCGCCGCACCGCCTGTTTTAGGTCATACAAATTGTCAGCGGGGAACTTTTCTAAAACCGCCACGGCCAATTCCCAGGCCACCACCGCTTCACCCACCACCGCTGCGGCGGGCACGGCACATACGTCAGAACGTTCCACCGAAGCCTCAAAGGGCTCTTTAGTGCCCATGTCTACACTTTTCAGGGGCTTGTATAAGGTGGGTATTGGTTTCATGGCCGCCCGCACCACAACTGTTTGGCCATTGGTCATGCCGCCCTCTATCCCCCCGGCCCCATTGGTCACCCGGTGGTAGCCTCTTTCCTCATTGTAAAATATTTCATCGTGCACCTTTGAGCCGGGCAAAGCGGCTGCACTGAATCCGGCACCCACCTCTACCCCCTTGATGGCTTGGATGCTCATTAAGGCCCCGGCTAAGCGGCCGTCTAACTTCCGGTCGTAGTGCACATAGCTGCCCAGGCCCACCGGCAAGTTATAGGCCCGCACTTCAAATACACCGCCAAGGGAATCCCCCTCTTCTTTGCAGCGGTCAATTTCTTGCATCATCTTTTTTTCGGCTGCCGGGTCAGGGCACATCAGCTGGGAATCGGTTAATGATTCACATAATTCATTGACATGGTAGTCTTTATCTTCAATTGATACACCGCCGATTTGGCGCACCAGTGCCACCAGTTTGACACCTATTTCTTCCAGCATCCGCCGGGCAGCACTGCCCACCGCCACCCTGATGGCAGTTTCCCGGGCGCTGGCCCGTTCCAGTACGTTGCGGATGTCATTGTGTCGATACTTAATGGCCCCGGTTAAATCGGCATGGCCGGGCCGGGGCCTTGTGACCACCCGCTGGGAGGTATCGGCCTCCGGGCCCGAAGCCATAATATTTGACCAGTTAACATAATCTTTATTTTCTATTTGCATGGTCACCGGGCTGCCCAGCGTCAATCCGCCGCGCACACCGGATATGAAATTGACGGTATCCTTTTCAATTTGCATCCGGCCACCCCGGCCGTACCCACCCTGACGGCGGGCCAATTGGTAATTAATATATTCTTGGGTTAAGGGCAACCCCGCAGGTAAGCCTTCCACTATGGCAGTGAGGGCAGGCCCGTGGGATTCACCGGCTGTTAAAAATCTTAACATTATTTACCTCCTATCTGGCGGTATAATGCCTTTTTCATTTCCTCCACCGGAGCATCAAGTCCGGTCCACAGTTCAAAGGCCAGCACCCCTTGATAAAGCAACATGCCCAGGCCACTTACCGTGGTGGCCCCAGCCTTAGCGGCAGCGGATAAAAATTTTGTTTCCATGGGATTATATACTAAATCGCACACCAGCTGGCCCGGACGAAAGACTCCCTGGGGCACAGGGGGGCAGTAATCCACTGCGGGGTGCATGCCAATGCTGGTGGATTGCACCACCAAATCTGCCCCTGACATGGCTTCAGCCAGCTGCGGCTCCTGCCATGTTAACACCCTGCCAGGGGTACCCATACGCTCAACGGTTTGGGCCAGGGCCTGTGCCCTTGGGACAGTGCGATTAACCAGCACAATTTCTTTGGCCCCTTCCAAGGTCAGCTGTACCGCCACCGCCCGGGCAGCACCGCCGGCACCTAAAATCACTACTTTTTTATGTAAGGGATTAAAACCGGTTTCCTCTTTTAAGGCCCGGGTAAAACCCGCCCCGTCTGTGTTGTAGCCGGTAAGCTTTCCTTCATAATTTACAATGACATTGACAGCCCCAATGGCAGCGGCCCCTTGGTCTAGCTTATCTAGGTAAGGTATCACCGCCTCCTTGTGGGGCACGGTGACGTTAACACCGGCCATATTAAAGGCCCGCAAACCATCCACCGCCTGGCCCAATTGCTCCGGTTTTACCTCGAGGGGCAGATAAATCCAGTTTAATTCTAAAGCCTGAAAGGCGGCATTGTGCATGGCCGGTGAAAAGGAATGTGCCACAGGATAGCCAAAAAGACCACACAGGGTGGTTTTGCCGTCAATTTGCAAGTTACTCACCTCATTTTATTAACTGATGCCTAATGCGGCGCAGCACCAACTTTTCCAGTTGCCGGTTAATTCGGGTGCCGATAAACTCCCTTTTATTTATGGGCATCACTAAAATTGTATAGAGGCCCAGTCGATTGGCCCCTAAAACATCGGTGAATATTTGGTCTCCCACCATGGCCGTCTCTTCGGGGCGCACATCCATCATTTGTACTGCCCGAAGAAATGCCCTTCTCAGGGGCTTAGCTGCCTTATGTATGGCCTGTATTTGCAATATGCCCGCCATTTGGGCCACCCTGTCCTTGCTATTATTGCTGACGATGCAGACTTTAAAGCCCTGTTCTTTTAAGTTGGCAAACCAAGCCACCGTTTCATCGGGCATGTCATTGCTGCCCCAGGGTATAATGGTGTTATCCAAATCAAAAATAAGTGCTTTGATGCCCCTTTGCTTAAGCTGTTCAATATCTATGTTTTGAAGGGCGCTAACATACATATCGGGATAAAAAATACGCAACTTATTATGCCTCCTGCTTCTTTGCTTTGATTTTTTTAGCCAGCGCCAGCTCTTTAGGCGTATTGACGTTATAAAATACCAGCTCTAAATTAGCCACCTTACTGATTTCTTCTTCGTTGACATATTTTACCCGCACTGAGGAAAAAAAGTCAATCACACGCCTTTTACCCTGAAGGATACACCTTTCAATATGAGGAACACATGATGTGGAGTAAACGGCAAACAGTGGCTCATGGTAGCCATCAACCACCGGAATAATCACCTGATAATCATCGGCAAAGCTAATTAAATACCGGGCTAAACCGGCTTCAATAAAAGGCATGTCGCAAGCCACCACCAGCACTGCCCGGTGCCCTGCATGTACCAGTGCCGAATGTATGCCCGAAAGGGGTCCCATGCCGGGATAAATATCTTTGGCCAGCCTTACCCCCAGCCCCTTGTATTCTTCCGGCTTGTTGGTAATAAGCAAAATATCGTCACTTACTTTTTTTAGCTCATCCATTGTGTGATCGATAATGCGGCAGCTGCGCACCTCTAAAAAGGCTTTGTTTGTACCCATGCGGGAGCTTTTTCCCCCCGCCAGTATTGCGGCCGATGCTTTCAAACCGTCACCCCCGGTGTTCGGATTTACTTGATGTTATTACACAATACACTGGCAATATCCTTCGATTTTTATTAAATTTTTTATTGCACTGAAGCTTTGTTGGTGCTATGCACCATTTATGTTAAACTATAGTTATACACAGACTAGTCAAGGAGGTTTTACATAATGCAGCTTTCCTTTTACTGTCCCACTAAAGTATTTTTTGAACAAGAGTGTGTAGATAAATACAGTGCTGAAATGAGTAAATTTGGCAAAAAAGCCTTAATTGTAACCGGGGGTAATTCATCGAAAAAAAACGGCTCACTAAAGGATATGGTGGATGCTTTAGATAAAGAAGGCATTGACCACCGGGTATTTGACCAGGTGGAGCAAAACCCTTCGGTGAATACCGTTTACCAGGGCGCAAGGCTGGCCCGGCAAATGAAGGCCGACTTTATTGTGGGTATCGGCGGCGGTTCACCCTTAGATGCCGCAAAGGCAGTGGCTGTACTGGCAGTGAATGACATCGAAGAAGACCAATTACTGACTAAAAGGTGGGTTAAGTCTGCCCTGCCGGTGGTGGCGGTGCCCACCACCGCAGGCACAGGCAGCGAAGTAACCCCCTACTCCATACTTACTGTGGATAAGGAAGAAACTAAAAAATCCATCGCAGGGGACGATCTCTTTCCGGTAATTGCATATATGGATGCCCGCTATATGCTTAATTTACCCTGGTATGTTACGGCCAACACAGCAGTGGATGCTTTAAGTCACAGTATTGAGGGGTTTATCAATAATCGGGCCACCCTTATTTCCGACTTGCTGGCCCTGGAGAGTATCACTATCATCGGTCGGGTGTTAAAAAACATCGACCTCAATAACATATCGCTGGATGAGCGTGCAGAACTGCTTTATGCCTCTATGCTTGCCGGTATGGTAATATCCCAAACAGCCACCAATATGGTACATGCCATGGGCTACCCGCTAACCTACTACAAAAACCTACCCCATGGTTTAGCCAACGGAGTAACCCTGAAAGCAGCCTTGGAATTTTTGGGCCAAGGCAGCCCAGACAAGGTGGCCCGGGTGGTAAGGGCAATGGACTGCCAAAACCTGGATGAGGTGGGTCGCTTATTGGCAAAGGTGCTGCCCCAGGTGAGTATTAAGCTAAGTGAATCGGAGCAGCAGTTATTCGTAGAAAAAACAATGCAGGCTAAAAACATAGCCAACTGTCCTATCTCACCACAGGAAAAAGATATTTATAATATATTTAAAAGCAGTGGCTTAACGGAGTAGCAGCATTACCGGGCAACTGACTATATGAAGTTTTCTGCATCCTTGGAAATTATCGCAATTCCCAAGGGTTCTTTTTTGTGTCGGAAAAGGAGTAGAAGATTTGCAGACAGAAAAAACTTATTCAAAATGGTTGGTACTCTTTAATGTGGGATTAGGAACTTTAATGTCAACCTTAAGTGCCGGAGTTACCAATACGGCCTTACCGTTTATTGCAGCCGAGTTTGAAGTCCAACTGGAAATAACCCAGTGGGTAGTATCTGCATATATGTTAGTAATTGCCTCTTTACTACCCATTTTTGGCAAGATTGCAGATGTTTCAGGCAGAAAAAAAATTTACAGCACCGGACTGCTTATTTTTTCAATCGGTTCCATTCTCTGTGGCTTTGCCACCTCTGCCTTGATGCTTATTCTTTTTAGAGTTATTCAAGCTTTGGGTTCTGCCATGACCATGGCTAACACCCTGGCAATTGTTGCCTCTGTGTTCCCAGAAAACGAAAGGGGTAAGGCCATGGGAATTTCCAATACCGTTGTGGCAGTTGGCACCCTTGCCGGCCCCGGTATCGGAGGGTTATTAATAGACCTATTCGGCTGGCGTTCAGTATTCTGGTTTGTGGTTCCCTTTGGTATAGCGGCTTATATTATCTCTTTTAAGATACTTCCCGAACTAAAATCGGAAAAAGCTGAAGCTGAAATTAAATTTGACGGAACCGGCGCCTTGTTTTTTACCCTTGCCATGTTGCTCTTTATATTGGGGGTTTCCAATGCCAATGAGTATTCCTGGAACAAGTATGTAATTGCTGCAATTATCTTATCTGTAGTTTTTGCAGTGTTATTTGTTTTTAATGAAAAAAGACATGCCAGCCCCCTGATAGACCTATCCCTTTTTCAAAACAGAATGTTGGTTGGCGGTATTTTAGCTAACTTTTTCTCCTTTGTGGGATTAATCAGCATTAACTTTCTCATGCCCTTTTATTTACAAGAAGTACTGGTTCTTTCGGCCTCCGAGATGGGAATAATGCTTACAGCAATACCTTTGGCAATGGGCATTACCGCCCCCTTTGCCGGAAGAATATCAGACAGGATTCAGCCGGTATACATTGCCACCTTTGGGCTTGTGGTAAGCTTACTGGGGCAGCTTTCACTCCTCGGTTTGGGATTATACAGTCTTAAGGCAGATATTTACTTAAGGCTTTTTATTGTGGGTGTTGGGAGGGGAATTTTTCAGGCACCCAACAACAGTGCCATCATGGGTTCAGTGGCTGAGCATAGATTTGGGGTGGTAGGCAGTTTAATTTCACTGGCCCGCAATGTGGCAAGCGTACTGGGTATAGCCCTGACAGTGGCCATATTTAGCAATGTTTATGCTGCCAAACTGGCCTCCCGGGAGATTTCTTCCACCCTTGTGGAAAGGCAGATATTTATAGAAAGTTTCCAAGTGGTGATGGCTATAACCAGTATATTGCTAGTTTGTGGGATCATTGCCTCATTATTCAGAAATAAAAAGTAATAACAAATGTGGTAATTATCACCAAAATTATTGTCATACTGTAATTGTTTCTGTTATAATATAAGTGTACTAAAATCAAGACCATTAGAGTCAAGATCATAGTACCAAGCTCTTCCTCCCAAACTGCTTTTAAGAGGAAGAGCGATGTTTTTTATCAAGATAGGCAGAGATCTTAGCCGGGTCAACAAAAAATACAAACATTAATAACAGGGTGTTGTCCTTAATTAATAGGGACAGCACCCTGTTTTGCTATCTTATCCGCCGGTTGCTGCAGAAAAACTGAAAACTCAGCGATTATTGTTCTTTATGTGAAAAAAGGGGAATCGTCCTTACTGTGCCATGGTTCTTCTTGGTACAGCGCTACGGTAAGCGACCAGCCTGGTAGAAGAAAAGTCTGCAAATTAGCAGAATATAATTTTCACGGCCAGTACTGCCAGGCTGAAATTACCATTACTTCCAAACACGCTTCAAAAGAAATAGCTCCTGAATATAACCCCATACCGACATAGGGCTCATTAACATTTGATAAATTAGTACGTATAAAATAAACCCTAAAAAATTTTTGCGAATTCTTAATTCTAGTTTCCTAAATACATAGCGTTGATAATTATAAAGAATGTAATTTAGCACTAGAGCCAACGGCAGAACAAATAATGTCATCGGTCCTACAATCCAGAAAATCCCAAATAAAGCCAGTATTAATCCAGGCATCCAACAAAATGTAAAAACGATGTCCAAAAAAGGCATAACCAAATTAATACCTGTTAAGTAGCGTACATATTTTATTGGATGCTGCCATGGTTTGACGATTTTTAAAGCCTCAATCATGCCCCTTGCCCAGCGGCTCCTTTGCCTGGCCAAGTGCCTCAGCGTGATGGGTACCTCTGTAAAAGCCACAGCCAGTGGCTCAAAATATACCTTCAACCCATTTTTTAAAAAGTTCCAAGTCAAAACAATGTCTTCCCCAATGGCATTGGGCCAGCCATCCACAAGCTTTAATGCATCTACCTTGTAAATGGAAAAAGCCCCTTGGGCGACTAGGGTCCCCTGGTATAAACCTTGCATTCGCTTTATACTGGCAATGCCTAAAAAATAATCCCATTCTTGAAGCCGGGCTAATAAATTTTGTCTACTATTCCTTACTAATACGGCACCCGCCACGGCACATACGTTTTCCGGGGCCGATTTAATACGTGAAACAATGTAACGAACAGCCGATCTATGTAACAGGGTATCTGCATCCAGCGTAATGGCATAGTCAGTTTTAATATAACCCAAAGCCTTATTTAGGGCATTATATTTGCCAGGGTTTTCTTCATAAAGAACTTTAAGATCCAAACCCAGCCGTTCCCCTGCCCTTTGGTCCACAATGGATGTTTTATCCGAAGAAGCATTGTCAACCACAATAACCTGAATTTCACCTATATAATCTTGATTTTTGACATAGCATAAAGTGTTCGCTATTACTTTTTCTTCATTCATACAGGCAATAACTATTGTAACCGGCTCGTTAGGACTCAATGTTTTATATGGTGGTTGACGGTCTAATAGCAAGCTTACTACAATAAAAGCATTAATATATCCGGGAATGTAGCCTATGCCGGCAATGACTAAAATGGCAAGCGGCATGCTAATTATTTGACTCAGATCATTTAACCAGGGAAGTGAAATTATAATAGAAAAAATCATCCATACCAAAGCAAAGGAATGTCCAATCCAAAACTTTTTATCTACACTTATATATCTTTTTTCACTACCTGTTTTCGTTTCCGGTACACCTATTTTTGGTACTGGCATTGTTCCTTCTCCTTCTACTTCGGACTAGCCCCTAATTCCAAAAGCACTATTTTTAATGAATACATTGGTAGAATATTTAGATAATTAATAAGGTAATACAACAATCATTTAGCCCGTTAGTTAATAAAACCGCACAGGTAAATAAATAACCTGCACGGTGGGTTGGTACTACTGACTCCATATAGCTCAAGTAGCCAAATACAAACTGTACCTCATCGTTCCCGAAAAAAATATAAAATAAAAATTGCTACTTGATGTAATTCTACTAAATATGTCAATATCCTCTTGATTTGCTTATTTTTCATCATATCGACATAACCTTTTTAGGCATCTAAAGTATTCCGATATCTTCCCGAACCTGCTTTAATTTCTTCCTCGCTCATTTATGTTTTTAGAATATCATTTCCATAACTACATACTATTTTGGACTGCACCTTTATTATGGTGCTCCAGTACCCAGCCTTCTACCTTGGGCCAGCTTTGCGCTGTAACCATTACCCGCCCGATAAAAGAACGACTGCTGCCCGGTCTATTCACCTTTGCACTTAATGTAAAATTATTAGGTATCCCATGGGATATAATAATTTCATTGGTTCGAGATGTACCAAAACCGTACGGATAAGCACACCATTTCACTTCTGTGCCTAGCTTCTTTTCTAGCAATTCAATTCCTTTTTTGGTATCTTCCTCAAAAAGAATTGCCTTTTCTGGGTGATTAAAAACCGGCATTACAGCTACCGGATCGTAATAATGAAGGTCATAGGTATGTAGACCCACCGTACAAAGACCGCCGTCCATCATCTCCATAACCTGCTCCCATGAACACATGGTAAAACCTTCCCATCTTTCATTAGCCTGACCGGGAATAAAGAAAAGTAAGAAAGGTATTTGTTTATCCTTAAGCACCGGAAAAGCATGCTTGTATAGGCTGAGATCACCGTCATCGAAAGTAACCAGTGCAAGCTTACCGGAAAAATGCTTCTTACCAACCAGATAATCTTCTGCCTCTTGGGGCGTCAAGAAACGCACTCCTTGCTCCTGTAGAAAATCCAATTGAGAAGCAAAATCTTCTTTGCTAACGGTGTAAAGGGAGAATTCCGATTCAGTTGGATCTACCAAGCGGCCCCAATTTAGCACTGTGTTAGGCAATACTCTATGGTAGCAGAGAACTACCAAGCCATCCCCCTCCAATTTATGTTCAGCTTGAGTTGCTTGTTCTTTAGGCATAGGAGAACAGCCAAGATAGCTTGTAAGTATTAATACCAACAACAAAAAACCACATGCGCGCCTCAATCAAAACCCTTCCTTTCGGAGAAGCCCTAAACAATACTAAGCACCTAAAGTCCTCCGCTCAGGGCTTTCCCATTTACCGGCATGCTCAAGTTTGCCAAAAATGCCCTTTGGTGCTGTCCACACTATGGTTAATGCACCGACAACAAAGAAAAAGAAAATATACACGGGAACCCAGAAAAAAGACCGGTACAGTGTGGGATCGTAACGTCTATTAATGAATATGGATGTTGCCATTTGGACAATACAGGCAATGGAGATAAGGGCCCCAAGCCAGGCCGGAATCGGGCTAACCCCCATTGGTGCTAATTCAAATAGATATGTGGTAACCCAAAAGACTGATCCCAATACAAATACAAAGGACCAGAAAAAACTCAAAACCGTCTCCAGGTAGGCTGGATAGAGATAGCGGTACCTAAGGTCTTTAAATATACCTTTATGTGTACGCAAAAGGTGCCAGCCTCCTAAGGCCCAGCGTTTCCTTTGCTTCCAGTATTCCTTGACCGTGGCCGGACACTGGATAAAAGCTATTGCCTGCGGCATAAACCAAACTTCATAGAAATGGCGCTGCATACGCCAAGTAATATCAATATCTTCAGTGGCAGTATAGGGCGAAAAGCCGCCCACTTCTTTCAGCACCTCTGTCCTATAGGCAGCGGCACAGCCGGATACGGTAAACACACGTCCAACAACCCTTTGAGCACGTTTAATCAAGCTAATGATGGACGAAAACTCTGCAGTTTGTATTTTTTCAAGAAGATTATTACGTTTAAGGGCAAAAGGATTGCCAGTAACTGCGCCCAGCCTCGGCTGGGTACAAAATGGGGCAACAAGGTATTTTAGTGCTGAAGGGGTAAGTAGGGTATCGGCATCAATTACTACTGTTATTGAGCTTGTCACAGTGTCCAGGCCGTAATTCAAAGCCCGGGCCTTACCGCCGTTTTCTTCAAGATTTATAAGGTGAAAATTTTTATTATGGCGCATCATACCTTCTATAATTGCTGCTGTATCGTCGGTGGAAGCATCATTAATAAATACCACTTTATAATTGGGATAGGATAGAATCATTAAGCTAGTGCAAGTGGCAGCAATACTGGCCGACTCGTTGTAGCAAGGCACAAGAATAGTCACAGGCGGCCAATGATCGGGCCAGTTGCTTCTTTCTTTATCTGGGTCCCTTTCCCGACGCCACCAGTAATAAAGCCCTAAAACGACCCATACTACACTTATATAAAAAGGATAAATAAAAACATACCAACTAAGAAAACCGTATACTGTCATTTGAACCCCTTCTATCTTCTTTTCTATTCCTTGATAGTCTCTAATAATTGTTTTGTCAAATAAACCACAAAGATGCCATAAAGCCCGCGGGCAGTTATTCTATCAATGATTTCCGGAGTGATAACTTCCCCCTTCATCAATACCACCCTTCCTTTATCATCCTTAAAGTCTTCTTGTACATTTATACCGATAATAGGGTTTTGATGGGGATCATTCGATTCCATTATTAAAGGCAAAACCTTGCGCCTATTGTTTTTATAATAACGCCGCTTATGATAACCGGCCCATAACAAGGCGCTGCAACCCAGTAGAACCGCCCATAAAAGTGTGATTAAGCCAATTCTAATAAGAGAAGCCACAGCATCGGGCACAAAGAGTTCCTGCCACCATAGACGGGCCAGCATATACCAGCCGATGGCTGCCAATAACCAGACGACGGCAAAAACAAGCACAGCCCATGTCCCTAGGGTTGCACTAATTTCTAATCCACGGGCGATTATCCCTTTGTGGATTTTGGCATCACTTTCGTTAGTTTTTGGCACCATATTTGACATATTATCTATCCTTCTTAATCATATATTTCTTTCTAGGGATGTTCAGAAAATGGAATGTCCATTTTTCTGTAGTTGTAAAGTCCAACAACCTTTCTTTAATAACCAATTGATTACATTATATCAAATATTTTCCAATTTGTATTATGAAATAGGCGAAATTATTCGTCTTGCTTATTAATAAAAAACCCCTCAGCCCCTTAAGAGCTTGCTTGCTCCCAAGGTTTGCTGAGGGGTAAAAAAAAGCCCCATGAAAGGTTTAAGTTTTTATAGTAAACTATTACAATTTCGTTGCCTTTATTGAAGCAGACATAATATACTCACCAACTCTTAAATTATGTGCCCATTTTTTAGCATATTCCTCAGGTACTTCTTTAGTTTCAATATTGATGTTACTAAAACCGGCTTTCTTTAAATACATTTTTATCTCTTCAACTGAAGAGGCACCGGCAACTCAACCACAATAAAGTTTTTCATCTTGCTTCATTTCTTCTGACAGGTCTTTAATTAGGACTACATCAGAAATAGCAACTCTACCACCTTTTACCAATACCCTGTATGCCTCATTATATACCCTTTGTTTATTAGGGGATAAGTTTATTACGCAATTTGAGATAATTACATCTGCTGTGTTATCAGCTACCGGAAGATTTTCAATTTCTCCTAATCTAAAATCTACATTCGTATAATTGTGTTTCTTTGCCAAAAACCTTGACTTACTCACCATTTCAGGAGTCATATCTACTCCAATTACATATCCCTTGGGCCCTACCTTTTTTGATGCCAAGAAACAATCAAATCCTCCTCCACTTCCAAGGTCAATTACTGTTTCACCTTCTTTTATCTCTGCAATAAGTTGAGGATTTCCACAACCTAGCCCCATGTTAGCTCCTTCTGGTACATTTAAGATTTCTTCATCAGAATACCCAATTTCTTTTGATACTTTTTGGGTAGAACCTTTAATTTCAATACTACCGCTACAACATCCTCCACCGTTTGCCGTGCTGTCGGCTATTTTACCATAACTTACACGGACAATATTTCTAATATCAGTTTTATTTATATCACCCATAGGTTCCACTCCTTAAATTATTTATTAAAGAACCGATCCCTTTCCTTTTTCCAATAGACCTTCTAAGCATTTATTTGAATATTTCTGGGCATTCTAGGTTTAAAGTAATATCATTAAAAAATTTATTTAGTACTACAAGACTATCCTTGTTAATAGTATATTTCATCCAAACCCCATCACGCCTACCATTGACAAGGCCACTTTCGCTTAAAATTTTCATGTGGTATGAAAGAGTCGGCTGTTTAATGTTAAATTCATCTAAAATTTTACAAGCACAAAGCTCACCCTGAGAAAGCATATGAAATATCTTAACCCTTGTTTCGTCTGAGAGAGCTTTCATAAGCAATGCATAATCCCTGTATTTATTTTCCACCTTGGCACCTTCCTTAGTAAATCAATACATATAGATAACTATCTATATATATTGTATTCCTAGATATAGATAGTTGTCAATGTATAACTTGTTTTATGATAAAAAACCCTGGCAAATATCGACAATATGCATCAAAATATCTCAAAATTCGGGAATCTGAATAATTGTCAGCTATAAGACGGATATTTATTATGTTAACCATTAATATGATAGATGTGCCTTTTATATCAATAATATGAATATGCCGCTTAGCGCTAAAGTACAAAGCACCTTTTTAATTGATGTTGTCGACATACATCACAGATCAAAATTGTGTAGTTTAAGGAGGAATTAAAGTGGCTTCTAAGCCTGCTGTGAAAAGCAGTGGATGGTTAGACCTAATTAAAAAAGAAGACTGGTGGGCCGTATGGCTCGGACTAGGCTTGGTGTCACTTGCCTCTTTATCCTCTTCCTAACCTGAAGAGTTTTTTCAAATTAACCCGGTTAGACAATGTTTCCTATACCCCGACATTTTGCTATAATTTTTGCAAAATGCTTCGGGGTGATTTTTGTGGTCGTTTATCATGACTTTAAAATCGATTTAGAAGAATATGCCCGTTTGGGAAAGGAAAACAATTTTCCTTCTTTTGATAGATGTCCCTGTTGTAAGGGCATGGTTCGCCTTTATCG